>DIZV01000036.1:2082-4969 GCA_002427995.1 Chloroflexi bacterium UBA6019 | reverse complement strand
GATCGTCCCCTACGGCGCCTTCCCGGCCAGCGATGGCCACCTCGTCATCGCCAACATCGGGGAGATGTTCTGGCCCAAGATCTGCGCCGCCATCGGCCGCCCCGAGCTGGCCCTGGACCTCCGCTACGACACCAACCCGAAGCGGGTCGCCCGGCGGGAGGAGGTCAACGCCATCCTCGATGAGGCTCTGGGAACCCGGACCGTCGCCGAGTGGGATGCCATCCTGGAGCGCTTCGACGTGCCCCACGCACCGATCCTCAAGGTCAGCGAGGTCCTGGCCAACCAGCAGGTGCTGGCCCGCGGCATGGTGACCGAGTACGACCACCCGACCCTGGGTCGCTTCCCCGCCCTCGGCCGCGCGATTCGCTTCCCCGACCACGAGGGCGCGCCGATGAAGGCGCCGCCGCTGCTCGGCGAGGACTCCGAACCGGTCCTGCGCGACCTCCTCGGCTATGGCGAGGAGCGGATCGCCGAGCTCCGCGCCGCCGGGGTCATCGGTGGCTCCGAGGAGGCTCGGGGGACCAGCTCTCGCGCCGTGCCTGGGGATTCCGCTTCAGGTAGAGGACGATCGACCCGGCCTTGAGCCAGGTCCGGCCGCGGTCGATGTAGCCGTCGAAGCGGCCCTCCTCCACGATCCGGCGGAGCGCCCACTTGATCCGGCCCCGACCCGAATCCACCGGCTCGCTGACGTCGCCGGCGCCGTGGAGCAGCTCGACCGCCTGGTAGCCGTTGCTGTAGGCCTCCCGGACCCGGTCGGCGGCGAGGTCGACGGCGGTCAGCACATCGTGGCCGTGGAGGTCGACGGTCAGCGTTCGCACGCCGACCATCGTAGGATCGAGGTCCGCCGGGAAGCGCCCGCGCGGCTCAGCTTCGCGAGGCGGAGGAGCGGGTCCTCTTCGGCACCCGACGCGCCGAAGCTGCGAGCAAGGCCTTCAGCTCCCGCTCGAAAGCGCTGACGATGCGGGCCGGGTCGGGCACCAGGCCGGCGTCGGCGGCAACGCCGACCATCACGCCGCCGGCGTAGCTCAGGATGCTGACGCCGAGGCCGAGGTGGCCCGACATCGGCACCCAGAACATGCAGTTGCCGATCCGGCTGCCGGCCAGGTAGAGCGGCTCGCGCGGCCCGGGCACGTTGGTCAACACGACACTCGCCTTGCTGCCGAAGAACTCGATCGCGGGAGGGAGGAGCCCGCGCGGCGCGACCCCGATCGCGGTCAACACACCGAAGCTGACGATCGCCTCCGACGAAGCCTTGATCCGGTCCATCCGGACTTTCAGCTCGGCCAGGCGGCCGCGGCGATCGCGGATCGAGATGGGCAGCGGCACGAAGACCAACCCGAAGCTGTTGCCGAGATCCAGGCCCCGCTCGACCGGCCGCAGGTTGACCGGGACCGCGGCGCGGATCTCGAGCTGGTCGACCGATTCCCCTCGCTCCGCCAGGTAAGCGCGGAGCGCCCCCGCCACGGCCACGATCAGGATGTCGTTGACGGTCGCGCCATGGCGGGCACCGGCCGCCTTGATCGCTTCGAGCGACACCACGTCCGACCAGGCAGCGCGCTTGCTGACGCCGAGCTTTCCCTTCAGCACCGTCCGCGGGTCGGGCGGGAGCAGCGCCAGGCGCTGGAGGGTGTCCGCCACGTTGAAGCCGGCCTGGGCGAGCTCGAGCAGCCGGAGCGGGTTGGCGAGCACGGAGGCGAGCGCCCCGAGCGGCGCCCGCGCCGAGTCGCTCGGTCGCAGCGGCCGCGCCTGCGCCGCCCGCCCCGACCGGGGGCTGCCGTCGGTCAGTGAGAGGAGCAGCTGGATCAGGGCGATGCCATCGGCGATGCAGTGGTGGAGCCGGGCCAGGAAGACGGAGCCGCCCTGGTATCCAGTCACGAGGTGGATCTGCCAGAGGGGCTTGCGCAGGTCGAGCGGCGTGCTCATCAGGTCGCCGACCAGCTCCTCCAGCTCCGCCTTGCCGCCCGGTGCCGGGAGCGCGACGCGGTGGAGATGGGCGTCGAGATCGAAGTGATCGTCATCGACCCAGCGCGGGGACCCGATGCCGAAGCGAGCCTCGACCACCCGCTGCCGGAAGCGGTCGAAGGAAAGCAGGCGCTTGTGGAGCAGGGAGCGGACCCGGCGGTGATCGAGTGGAGCCTCGAAAACGAGCATCCCGGTCACCATCATCAGGTTGGTCGGGTCCTCCATCCGCAGCCAGGCCGCGTCGACGCTCGACAGCGGCTCTGACATGACGCAAGCGTAGTTCGCGGTGGCGACGGTACGGCCCCGACGAACCGACGCCGGCGCAAGAAGCGGTGGGCGCGGCGCGTTCCCAGGGCATGGATGAACATCTCCGCGCTACCGGCCAGAGCATCACGCTCCGGCGTGCCACCAATCGTTGGCTGGAATATGCGTTGGTCATGTGGATCGTCGCCCTGGCGATCCTGGCCCTGGGCAAATGGCAGGCCTGGAACCTCACCTCACCGGTGATGGCGATGGTCACGGTGGGCTGCGTGTTCGCGGCCGTGGCGATCATGTACAACCTGCGCTTCATCAGGTCCGTCAGCCGCGAGCACGTGCTCGCCCGCCAGGAAGTGCGGGCGCGAGCCGAGCGCGACGGCAAAGGGCACCGCGGCTGAACGTCACGGCCCTCACCACGGGTGCTAGTGTCCGGCCGGTGAGGAGGCCAGTTGCGTTCAGCGCTCGTCTGTCTTCCGACCTATAACGAGGCCGAGAACATCGAGCTGGTCCTCGACGGCCTGCTGGCCGCCGACGCCGACCTCAGGGTGCTCGTCGTGGACGACGGCTCACCGGATGGCACCGGGGACATCGTCGAGCGGCGCGCGCGGGCCGACGGCCGCATCAGCCTGATCCGGCGCTCCGGCCGGCTCGGCCTGGGCACCGCCTA
>DIZV01000036.1:0-1876 GCA_002427995.1 Chloroflexi bacterium UBA6019 | reverse complement strand
CCGCGCTGCTCGAGGCGGTGGATGCCGGCGCCGACCTGGCGATCGGCTCGCGCTACGTCGCCGGCGGCTCGATCGCCGGCTGGGGGCTCCACCGCCGGGGGCTGAGCTTCGGCGCCAACAGCTTCGCCCGGCTCTGGCTCGGGATCTCGGCGAAGGACTGCACGAGCGGCTTCCGCTGCTACCGCCGGGCGGCGGTGGAGCACCTCGTCGGGTCGCCGGTTCGGGCCAGCGGTTACTCGACGCTGGTCGAGCTGCTGGTCCGCTGCCAGCGGGCCGGGTTCAAGGTGGCCGAGGTGCCGATCCGCTTCGTCGACCGGATCCATGGCCAGTCCAAGATGTCCTCCAAGGAGATGATCGACGGGGTCCTCAGCGTCGTGACCCTCGGATCGGCGCTCGCCGCCGAGGCGGGCGGCCGGCCCGCCGCCCCGCCCAAGCCGCTCGCCAAGCCGGGCGAACCGCACTGAGCCTCGGTCCCGAGCTCGTCGTCCGGCAGGCCGAGCCGCCCAACGCGGAAGCCCGGCTCGACCTCCAGGAAGGGCTCCTGACGCCCAACTCCCGCTTCTACGTCCGGAGCAACTTCCCCCTCCCCACCCGCTGGCCCGGCCTCGTCCTCGACGGGCTGGTCGAGCGCCCCCAGGCGGCGGTCGACCTCTCCCGGTACGAGCGCCGGAGCCACGCGGCCACGCTCGAATGCGCCGGCAACGGGCGAGCCTTCCTCGAGCCGCCCGCGCCGGGCGAGCAGTGGGAGCTGGGCGCCGTCAGCACCGCCGAGTGGGCGGGCGTGCCCCTCGCCGCGGTGCTGGCGGAGGCCGGACTCCGGCCCGAGGCGGTGGAGGTCCTCTTCGAGGCGGCCGACGGCTACGCCCGCTCGCTGCCGCTGGAGACCGCCCGCCACCCCGACACCCTGCTCGTGACCGAGATGAACGGAGAGCCGCTGCCGGAACTCCACGGCGGCCCGGTCCGGGTCCTCGTCCCCGGCTGGTACGGGATGGCCGCGGTCAAGTGGGTGACGCGGATCGCGCCCATTGCGGAGCCCTTCCGCGGCCATTTCCAGGTCGAGCGCTACGTCATCGACGGCCAGCCCATCCGGGAGATGGCGGTGCGGGCGATCATCGTCTCCGCGCGCCCGGGCAGCGTCCGCGGCTATGCCTGGACGGGACGGGGGACGATCGAGCGGGTGGAGCTCAGCGCCGACGGCGGCCGGACGTTCGCCCCCGCCCGGCTGGGCGGCTCGGCCGGCCCGCGCGCCTGGACGGAATGGGAGTTCGACTGGCAGCCGGAGGGACCCGGCGCGCACCACCTGCTGGCACGAGCCATCGACAGCGAGGGCCGGGTGCAACCGCTGGCCCAGAGCTGGAATGCGCTCGGCTACGCCAACAACCAGGCCCGCGCGCTGACAGTGACAGTCGACTAACAGGTATTCTCGGATCAGTGGCCAAGACCTCCGTTCGCGAACTGCTCCGCGCCACCACCCCGAACGAGCCGCGGGTCAGCCTTGTCGACCTGAGCGCGGACCAGACCAAGTGGGTGAACGAGAAGAAGGCGCTCAAGAAGCTCGCCAAGCAGCACGCCAAGCTCTTCGAGCTGCAGAGCCGCCTCTGGGCAGAGCAGAAGCGATCGGTCCTGATCGCCATGCAGGGAATGGACACGAGCGGCAAGGACGGCACCGTGAAGCACGTCATGACCGGGATGAACCCGGCCGGGGTGGACGTCCACTCCTTCAAGGCGCCGAGCCCGGAGGAGAAGCGCCACAACTTCCTCTGGCGCTTCAAGGAGGTGCTCCCGCCACCGGGCACGATCGGCATCTTCAACCGGACCTACTACGCTGTCTCTTATACACATCTCCGAGCCCACAAGCCAGGCAGAAATCCCGTAT
>DIZV01000136.1:28810-29688 GCA_002427995.1 Chloroflexi bacterium UBA6019 | reverse complement strand
CGCGCCCCTAACTACCAATGAGGCTGGCCGAGCTTGCCGCCGGGGTCCCGGGCGCCACCGTCGAGTCGGGGCCTGACATTGAGATCGTCCGCGTCCTCCAGGATTCCCGCCAGGCCGGCCCGGGAGACCTCTTCGTCGCCGTCCCGGGTCTGACCCGTCGATGGGCACTCCTTCGCGGCCGACGCGGCCGCACGGGGAGCCGCCGTGGCGATCCAGCGCGGGGTGACGCTGCCGAGGGGGACGCCGACGCTGCGGGTGCCCTCGACCCGGAGCGGGCTGGCCGAGCTGGTGGCGACCCTGCTCGGCCGTCCCGCGCGGCGGCTCCGGGTGGCCGGCGTGACCGGTACCGACGGCAAGACGACAACTACTCACATGGCCGCCCACGTCCTCGAGGCCGCCGGCCTCCGGACCGGGTCGATGAGTACCGTGGCGTTCCAGCTGAGCGGCAGCGGCGACCACAACGAGTCCGGCCAGACCACCGTCGAGGCCCCCGACCTGCAGGCATGGCTGGCGCGGATGGTGGAGCAGGGCATCGCCCAGGTTGTCCTCGAGGTGACCTCCCATGCCTTGGTCCAGGAGCGCGTCGGGGCGTGCGACTTCGATGCGGTGGCGGTCACCTATGTCGGGCAGGACCACCTTGATTACCACTCCACCTGGGAGGAGTACGTGGCGGCCAAGGCGAGGCTGATCGACCTCTGCGCCGCGGGCGCCGAGAAAGGCGTTCCCAAGACCGCCGTGCTGAACCGGGACGATGCCAGCTGGGAGGTTCTCAGCGCGCGGCCGATCGAGCGCCGCTGGAGCTACTCCCTGAAGGGGGAGGCTGACATCACCGCTCGCGGCGTGCGGTCCGGCGACGGCTCCAGCTTTCGCCTCGCGAC
>DIZV01000136.1:17931-28613 GCA_002427995.1 Chloroflexi bacterium UBA6019 | reverse complement strand
GCCGCCGCTGGTATCGGCCTGGCCTTCGGCCTCAGCGTCGATCAGGTGGCGGCCGGTCTCACCACCTTCAAAGGCGTCCCCGGACGGCTCGAAAGGGTCGACCTCGGGCAGCCCTTCTCCGTTTTCGTCGACTTCGCGCACTCTGCCGGAGCGCTGCGAAGCGCTCTCGCGGAGCTGCGGCCGCTGACGCCGGGAAGGCTGCTGACTGTCTTCGGCAGCACCGCTCGCAGCGATCACGACCGACCGGGGATGGGGTTGGCCGCGGCCGAGGTCGCGGATTTCTTCATCATCACCACCGACGATCCGGTCGATGAGGATCCCGCCCAGATCGCCCACGACGTCGCAGCGGGTGCGGAGGGAAAGGTCGCCGGGCGCGATTACGACATCATCCTCGACCGTCGGGTCGCGATCCGGAGCGCGATCGAGATGGCGAGGGCGGGGGACACCGTGCTCCTCGCGGGCAAGGGGCATGAGAGGTCGATGCTGACCGCCGCCGGGCGCGAGCCCTGGGATGAGCGGGCGATCGCCGAGGAGGCGATTCGGGAGGTTCTTACCGACCGCTGACGGCTAGTTGGAGTCGGCGAACCGGCGATAGCGCTCTCGCCAGAACTCCGCCCGGCGCCGGAAGCGGTCGCGCTCATCCTGCAGCACGACCAGGTCGGTCGACTCGATCTCCCGTCTCGCCTCGTCGCCGAGGGCGATCGTCTCGATCGCGATCCGCTCCAGCGCCCGCTCCTTGAAGTCACACAGCTCGCGGTAGACCTCCGCCCAGTGCAGGGCGTCTTCAGGATGCCTGGACGTCGGTTTTTCGCCGGGGAGCAGGCGCTCGTCGTCGACCTGGTCCTCGGCCGCCTTCTCCTTGTCGGTCATGTCCGGGCGGAGTATGTGCCCAAGTCGCGCTCCGAGCCACCACCGACCATGCGGACGATCTCGACCACATCGGCTTCGACCAGCGTCGTACCGGCAAGCTCCGCTCGGTCCAGGATCCGCCCATTGATCTCGACCGCGACCCCTCGCGGGTCCACGCCAAGGCCGGCGAGGTAAACGCCGAGCCGGGTCGGCCCGGCCAGCTCCACCTCCTTGCCGTTGATCACAAGCCGGATCACCCGCCGGCGTCCCGGAAGACCCGGATCGCGGCATAGCCGGCGGCACCCAGCGCCAGGCAGGCGGCGGCGCGCTCGCGGTCGACGCCGCCGATCGCGAGAACCGGGATTGTCACCGCCCGCACGGCCTCCGCCAGCGCCGAGGTGCCGAGGGCCATCCGGCCGGGATGGGTCGGGGTCTCGAAAACGGGGCCGAAGAGGACGAAGTCGGCGCCCTCCGCCGCGGCGGCGACGGCCCCGGCCACCGAGTGCACCGAACGGCCGATGATCCGATCGGGGCCGAGCAGGTTGCGGGCGGCTGCCACCGCCAGGTCGCCTTCGGGGAGGTTGACGCCGGCCGCGCCGGCGGCAAGGGCGAGGTCCGGCCGGGCCCGGGCGAGGACTGGGATCGAGGCGACGGCGACCAGCCGCAGCAGGGCCTCGTACTGGGTGCGGGCATCCGCTTCCGGCATCCTCAGCAGCAGGTAGGTCGCGCCCGCTTCGGCGGCGCGCAGCCCGGCCTCAACCCCGTCGGTGACCGCCATCAGGACCGGGACCGTCAGCCGCGGTGCGATATCCCCTCGGTTGGCGAGCTGGCGACGGCCTCGTCGCGGCGTGGCATCCGTCCCGCCGCGAACGCCTTCCGGCCGGCGTCGACGCCGAGCCTAAGAGCTTCCGCCATCAGGGCCGGGCGCGTGGCGGCCGCGACCGCGGTGTTGACCAGGACCGCGTNNCCTCGGTTGGCGAGCTGGCGACGGCCTCGTCGCGGCGTGGCATCCGTCCCGCCGCGAACGCCTTCCGGCCGGCGTCGACGCCGAGCCTCAGAGCTTCCGCCATCAGGGCCGGGCGCGTGGCGGCCGCGACCGCGGTGTTGACCAGGACCGCGTCCGCGCCCATCTCCATGGCGAGCGCGGCATCGGATGGGACACCGATCCCGGCGTCGACGACCACCGGCACCCGCGCGTTCTCGATGATGAGGCGGATCTGCGAGAGCGTCTGGAGACCCTGGCCCGAGCCGATCGGCGAGCCGAGCGGCATCACCGTGACGGTCCCGATCTCCTCCAGCTTGCGGGCGAGGATCGGGTCGGCGTTGATGTAGGGAAGGACGGCGAAGTTCTCCCCGACCAGGATCCGCGCCGCCTTGAGGGTCTCCTCGGCATCCGGCAGGAGATAGCGCGGATCGGGGATCACCTCGAGCTTGATCCAATCGGACAAACCCATCGAGCGGGCCAGCCGGGCGATCCGGACCGCCTCCTCCGCGGTCTGGCACCCGGCGGTGTTGGGCAGGATTCGGAATCGCTTCCAATCGATCACGTCGAGGATCGTCTTCTTGTCCGGGTGGTCGAGGTCGAGGCGCCGCAGGGCGACGGTGACCAGCTCACAGCCGGAAGCCTCGAGCGAGGCCAGCATCTCCTCGTCGGAGCGGTACTTGCCGGTGCCCAGGAAGAGCCGGGAGCGGAGCTCCTGGCCGGCGATGACAAGGGCGTCGCGCGCGATCGTTTGCACGCCCCAAGCTTAGCCAGCCAGCGGCCGCCGTCCCGGGACACCGGGGCGCCGCGGGTATTCGGCGGGCGTCGGGCGAACCTTCTCGACGACGACCACCTGGCCGAGCGTCCGCGCCGCGGACGCCGCGGCGCTGACCGCGATCAGCTCGCCGCCCAGACGTTCGATCACGCTGCGAGCCGCCTCCGCCTCGGCGACCGAGTCAGCCTTCATCGCGAGCAGACGGCCCCCGACGGCGACGAAGGGGAGGCAGAGCTCGGCCAGCACCGGCATCGGCGCCAGCGCACGGGCGAGCGCGAAGTCGTAGGCCTCACGATGGCGCGGATCCCGGCCGGCCTCCTCCGCGCGCCGCGCGACGATCTCCACCTCTTGCAGCCCGAGCCGGGCCACGGCCTGGACCAGGAAGGCGGCCTTGCGCCGGTTCGCCTCGAGGAGGGTCAGCCGGAGCTCGGGCCGGGCGATCTTGAGGGGAATTCCGGGCAGGCCTCCGCCACTGCCGACATCGATGACGCGAAGTGGTCCCGAGGGCAGGAAGTCGAGAAGGACCAGCGAATCCTCGAGGAGGGCACGGTCGGGCCGAGCCACCAGCCCCGGCCAAGAGGAGATCAGGTTGAATAGAATCTCGTTCATGCCGCTCTACGAGTATTCATGTGGTGACTGCACGGGCAAGTTCGACGTCCTGACGTCCTTCCAAAATCGCGAGCGCAAGCAGGTCTGCCCGACCTGCGAGTCGACCCGCACCAACGTCATGATCTCGAGCTTCGCCGCTTTCGGGTCGTCCGAGGCCGGCCCAGAGCCGGTTAGCCTCGGCGGTGGCGGGGGCTGCGGACCCGGTTGCTGCGGGGGCGCCTGCTCGGCCAACTGAAGGGCCCCTCCCCGCCGACGGGACCGTAATGCTCTTCCCGATCACCTATCGGGTCAATTCCCGCGGCCATATGGAGGTCGGCGGCTGCGACCTCGTCGACCTCGCCGGGAAGCACGGCACGCCTCTCTACGTCTACGACGAGGACACCGTCCGTCAGCGAGCGGCCGAGTACGTCAGCGCGATGGGCGGCGCGGGCGAGGTTCTCTACTCCGCCAAGGCGTTCGCGAGCCCCGCCTTCCTCCGCATCGTCGCCGACGAGGGGCTCGGGCTTGACGTGGTCTCGGCGGGCGAGCTCCACCTTGCCCTCAAATCGGGCTTTCCGGCCGAGCGGATCTACTTCCTCGGCAACAACAAGTCGGCCGCCGAGCTCGAGCTCGCGGCACGGTCCGGCTGCACGATCGTGATCGACGGCTCCTATGAGTTCGAGCTCCTCGACCGGGTGGTGCCACAGGGCAGGCGAGTCCGCGCCGAGCTGCGGATCTCTCCCGGGATCAAGCCCGACACCCACGACTTCATCTCGACCGGCCAGCTCGACTCCAAGTTCGGTTTCTCGATCGAGAACGGCCAGGCGCGGACCGCGATCGAGCAGGCGCTGGCGCACCCCCGGATCGACCTCGTCGGGCTCCACTCCCACATCGGGTCGCAGATCTTCGACCTCCGCGCCCACGCCGCGGCGATGGAGGTGATGCTCGATTTCGTAGCCGAGCTGAAACGGGACCTGGACTTCGAGCCGGGAGTGCTCGGCGCCGGGGGCGGCCTCGGCATTGCCTACACGCGGGCCGATGACCCGCCCACCCCGCGCGCCTTCGTGGAAAACCTTCGTGGCGCCCTGGAGGCCGGCAGCGCCCGCCGCGGGATCAGGCCGCCCCGGCTGGTGGTGGAGCCGGGCCGCTCGATCGCCGGGCCCGCCGGCGTGACCCTCTACACGGTGGGGTCGATCAAGGACATCCCCGGCGTCCGGCGCTACGTCGCCGTTGACGGCGGGATGGGCGACAACATCCGGCCCAAGCTCTACGGGGCCCGCTACGAGGTCCTCAAGGCGGCCGAGCCGGAGGCTCCCGCCACGGTCCGGGTGACGATCGCAGGCAAGTACTGCGAGTCGACCGACATCCTGATCAGCGACGCCAACCTGCCGCCGGTCAGCTCCGGCGACATCCTCTGCGTCCCGGCCACGGGTGCCTACTGCCTGGCGATGGCGAGCAACTACAACGGCATCCCCAGGCCGGAGGTCGTGCTGGTGAAGGACGGCTCGTCGCGCGTCATCCGCCGCCGCGAGACGCTCGACGACCTGCTCCTGGCGGAGGTCTTCTGAACCTCAGCCGGCCCGGCGGACGGTGAAGACCGCCTGCACGCAAGCGGTCCCGACGCAGCCCCTGATCTGGTGCTGGCCGACCGCCAGGAGACGTGGGACGGTCACCTCGTAGGCGGCCTGGCCCTGGGAGTCGGCTCTGACCGTCGCCAGCTTGGCATTGGTGCCGAGGTAGACGTCCACCGACTGGCCGGCGCGGAAGCCGGCGAAGTCTGCGGTCAAAGACCCCCCCTGGGCCACCGTCGACGCTGACAGGGTCACCGAGGGATGGGGGCGCGAAGCGACCGCCAGGACGCCCAGAAGGAGGGCGACGACGAGGACGCCGGCCACCGCGGCGAGGAGCAGGCGCCGGCGTGACCTGGGCGGCGCCGCCCGCGGGAAGACGTAGTCCGGCGCGGCGCGCGAGGGCGTTGGGAGGGGCATCGTGGCCTCGATCGGAGGTGGTGGCGCGAGGGCCTCAGCCAGGGCGCCGACCAGGGCACCCCCGCTCCCCCAGCGCGCGGCGGGGTCCTTGGCCAGGCCTCGGGCAAGCACGGCGTCGACAGCCGGTGAAAGCTCCGGGTTGCGGCTCGAGGCGGGGGGTGGCTCGCGGTGGACGTGGGCGTAAAGGACCTCGAGCATGCCCTCGCCCTCGAACGGGATCGTCCCCGCGAGGAACTCGTAGGCCATGGTCGTCAGGGCGTAAGTGTCAGCCGCCGGGCCGACCGTCGCGCCCATCACCTGTTCGGGGGACATGTAGGCGGGGGTGCCGGTGGTGACCCCGCTGATGGTCTTGACCGACGCCTGCTGGAGGAGCTTGGCGAGCCCGAAGTCGCCCAGCACTGGGTTCCCGGTGCGGTCGACCAGAACGTTGGCCGGCTTCACGTCGCGATGGATGATGCCCATCCCGTGGGCGTAGTCGAGGCCGGCCGCGATGCCCTCCAGGAAGCGCAGCGAAGTTGACCTGTCGAAGCGCTCGCCAGCCTTCAGGCGATCGCTCAGTGAACCGCCCGGCATGTACTCGACGACCATGTAGGGCGTGCCCTCGTGCTCCCCGAAGTCGTAGACGTTGAGGACGTTGGGATGGCGCAGCTGGGCGATCGCCTGTGCCTCGCGACGGAAGCGCGCGGCCGCGTCGGGGTCGGGGGCAAGGGCCTGGAGGACTTTCACCGCGGCGGTTCGGGCCAGGCCGGCGTGGTAGGCGCGATAGACAGTGCCCATGGCACCCTGGCCGAGGAACTCGTGGACCTCGTAGGCACCGAGCACCGTTCCGGGCTGGATCGGCATGCGGATCGCAGGTTAATTCGGCGGGACGGATGAGGCAACCTGCCGAGTTAGCTTTTCCACCCTCCGGATGCGCCGGAGCGGACCGCGAGCAGCCCGGCGAGGATCGAGAGAGCGATCTCGGGCGCCGTCCGCGCCCCGATGTCGAGTCCCACCGGGCTCTGGATCGCGGCGACAACCTCCTCGGCGAGGCCCCGCCGGCGAAGCTCGTCGAGGTGATGGCCGGTATGGCGGCGGCTTCCCACCACGCCGACAAAACGGGGCCCGGCCCGGAGCACTCTCTCAAGCGCGTCCTCAAGGCCGGGGTCGTCGTGGTCGGTGTGCACGGCATAGGCGCCTGGACCCGCTTCATCCACCTCGGTGGTGGCATGGAAGCCGACCCGGCGGCTCAGCTCGAGCAGCTCGCGCGCGACCGGGGTGTCACCGAGGATGATCAGGGTCGGGCTGGCGAGGTAAGGCTCGAGGTAGACCTCGATCGTGCCCAGGTCGTGCGTGTAGGTGCGAAGTCCGGGGCGACCGGCGTCCAGGAAATGGGGGGCGTCGGCCTTGGCGGCGGCGTCAAACTCGGAGCAGCCGAGCGTTCCGGCGAGCGCTCCCGAGCGATCGACCAGGATCTTCTCCCCGGGCCGGCTGGGCGGCTCCCGGTCGACGCTGACGACGGTCGCCAAAACGACCTCCCGGCGCTCGGCGCGGAGCCTGACGAGCTCCGACTCGACATCGCTCAAGCTCGGACCAGGGGGGCGAGGACCGACCTCAGGACCTGCTCGGCGCGCTCGACGTCGATTTCGTCGGTGGCCCAGCCGGCGGTGAGCCGGAGCCCGCTCAGGGATTCGTCGAGCGTGAGACCCATGGCGAGCAGGACGTGGGACGGATCGAGGGACCCGCTGGCGCAGGCGGAGCCACTCGAAGTGGCGACGCCTGCCAGGTCGAGAGCGAGCAGGAGATCCTCGCCGCGAGCGCCGGCGAAGATGGCCGAGGCGTGGTTGGGAAGCCCGGGCCGGCCCCCGGTCAGGCGACCCCCGGCGGCCTCCAGCGCCCGGCGGAGTCGGGCCCCGAGTGGCTCAACCGCGCGGCTTCGGGCCTGATGCTGCTTGGCGCAGGCCGCAAGGGCGGTCGCGACGGCAACCGCGGAAGATACATCCTCGCGGCCGGCGCGCCGGCCGCGCTCCTGGGGACCGCCGTACTGAAGTGGCTCGAGCCGGACTCCGCCTCGAACGAAGAGGAGACCCCCGCGACCGGCGCCGATCTTGGCGCCGGAGAAGGAGGCGAGGTCGACGCCGCGGAGGTCGACGTCGATCCACTGGGGTCCCTGGCATGCATCGAGGTGAACGATCACGCCCGGGGCGTGAACGCGTGGCTGGAGGGTTCCGACCTCGTTGTTGACGAGAGAGGTGGAGATCAACCCGGCGCCCGGCAGGTCCGCATCTGAATTGCGGCCCTCCGCATCCACGGGGAGGATCTCCACCGGCCGGCCCTCGAGCTGAAGGTGGCGGACGGCGCCGAGGACGGCCTGGTGCTCGGCGGCCCAGGTCACGACCGGGCGGGCAGGAGCGAGGCGCCGGCCGGCACCGAGGATCGCCAGGTTGACGGCTTCGGTTCCGGAGGCCGTGAAGACGATCTCGACGGGATCGACACCGAGCGCGCCGGCCGCCATGTCGCGCGCCTGGTCGAGCGCCGCCAGGGCCGCCCGCCCCTCGCCGTGCGGACTGGAGGGGTTGCCGGCCGGGACGTGCGTCAGTGCCTCGGCGACCTCGGGCAGGACACCGGTGCCGGCGGCGTGGTCGAGGTAGACGCGACCGGCCTGCTTAGCGACTTCGGTTGGGGGCCTTGAGGAGCTCGTCGAGCGAACCCTCGAAGTCCTTCAGCAGGAGGTGCAGATCGAGGATCTCGTCGGCTTCGATCGGCTCTGAACCAGCCCGGACCGGCGTTGCGGAGAAGACCTCCCCGATCTCCAGCTCTTCGTCTGCCTCGAGCATCGCCTCGACACCGGAACCCTGGATCGCGAGGACCACGACAAAGCTGACCTTGCAGGCTGCGCACGTCACCTGGACGGTGAAGCGGTCCTCCAGGTGATTGAGCATCCGGACCTCGCAGGCCCGCAGGTTGCGGCCGCAGACCGGGCAGTTGTAGTAGCGAGCGCGGTCCCGGATGTAGTCGATCATGCTCATCCTCGCGACCCCATTATGCCCCCGGATTCAGCCGGCCTGGCCCTCGATGCAGGTAACGCGCGCTGGGCCGCAGAACGCCGCGACGGGCGAGGGCGGATCGATTTCCCGCAGGCACTAACGAGCGGGAACGGGGGTTGGCTTGGGCCTCCTGTCGTCGCTGGAGCGCCGATTCGTCGATCATCAAGCTCGATGATGGTCGCATGAGAAGGGTGCTGGCTCGGCTTCTTGCCGGCGAGTTGACGGTCGAGGAAACGCTGGAGGAGATCCGCCGGACGCAGCTGCTCGAGCTCGCTGGTCGGGCCCGCGTCGACCTCGGTCGGACGGCCCGACGAGGGATCGCCGAGGTCGTGCTGGCGGCAGGGAAGCCGCCCGATGCAGCCGCGCGGCTGATCGTCGCACTGGCTCGCGAGCAGGGCCAGGGTCTCGGCAGCCGCCTTGGACCGGATCACTGGAGCGCCCTCGAGGTCGCGGCGCAGGGCTTCGAGGTCCATCGCTACGGGCCCCGCTCGGCTCTTGTCCGGCGCCCCGGCCACCAGCCCGACCCGAGTGGCGGGCGGGCCGCGATCATCAGCGCCGGGACCTCCGACTGGGCCGTCGCCGAGGAGGCGCGGATGGTGCTCGAGGCGGCCGGCGTGGAGACGCGGCAGGTCTTCGACGTTGGCGTCGCCGGACTCCACCGGCTGCTCGAGCCGCTGGTCGAGCTGGTCGCCTGGCGAGCCGACGTGATCGTCGTCGCCGCGGGTATGGATGGCATCCTTCCCGGCGTCGTCGCCGGCCTGGTCGACGCGCCCGTCATCGGGGTGCCGGTCCCGACCGGCTACGGGGCGGGCGGCGAGGGGGAAGCGGCCCTCCTCACCATGCTCCAGTCCTGCTCCAGCGGCCTGACCGTGGTCAACATCGATAACGGGATCGGCGCCGGGACCGCGGCCGCCCTCATCGCCCGCCGGGCGGGCGCAGCGAGGCTGCCAGGGCCAACGCCAGCGCCGCCAGCGCGAGCAAAGCGATCAGGACGAGGAATCCGATCCCGATCCAGTAGCTGATCGCCGTGCCGGTCCGGGTCGCGAAGGTCAGGCCGAGAATGACCGCCAAGGCCAGCACGCCGACCAGCAGCCCCGGGAAGCCCCGTCGCCGGCGGCCGTAGAAGAAGAGCCAGAGTCGTCCCGGCCGGCGGCGGCTCAAAGCAGCAATTCCAGCCCGGCCAAAGTGGTGATGGTGGGCACCTCCGCCGCAGGCCGCGGGTGGCCGGGCGGGCTGACGATCACAGCACGCATGCCCACCGCCAGCGGTCCCTCGTAGTCCTCTCGCACCCTGTCGCCGGCGAAGAGCACCCGCTCGGCCGGGAGGCCGAGCGCGGCCAGCGCGGCTTGGTAGGGCTCGGGGCTCGGCTTGCGGCGCCCCACCGCGGACGAGAAGACGACCGCGTCCATCCGCTCGGCAAGGCCCGTTGCGCGGAGCTGGCGCTGCATCATCTCGGGCGGAAACGGCGCGTTGGAGCAGATACCCGTCAGGAGACCCCGGCCGCGGAGCCGGTCGATGAGGTCGAGGGCCCCCGGCACAACTCGCACCGAGCGATCCCAGGCCTGCTGCTCAAGATCGAGGATCCGGTAGAGCAGATCGTCGGAAAGGATCAGGCCCGCCCGGCACCAGGCGCGGCCGTAGAACTCCAGGTAGTCGATCTCGTCCTCCGCACCGAAGCCGTCGAGGTCCTGCTCGAGCGGATGTAAAACGTGTGACAAGAGCCACTCCGCGGTCGGTGGCTCGGCTCCGAGCCATGGCCGGACGGTCTCCAGCACCTCGACCAGCGCGGCGGTCGGGTATTCGAAAGTGACGAGCGTCAGCCCGTAGTCGAAGAGGACGGCCTCGGTTCGCATCTGTGGTACACACAGTGTCGTGTCCTCGCGCCTGACCCACGTCGATGAGTCGGGCGCCGCCCGGATGGTCGATGTCGGCGCCAAGGCCGAGACGCGCCGCGAGGCCAAGGCTGAATGCCTGGTCCGGATGGCCCCGGCAACCCTGGAGGCTGTCCGGCAGTCGGAGGTCGCCAAGGGTGACGCGCTCGGGGTCGCCCGCGTCGCCGGGATCATGGCCGCCAAGCGCACCTCGGAGCTGATCCCGCTCTGCCACCCACTTCCGATCACCAGTGTGGGGGTCGAGTTCGAGCTGCTCCCCGCCGGCGTCCGGATCCTGGCCACGGCCCGTGTCACCGGGCGCACGGGCGTCGAGATGGAGGCACTCACCGCCGTCGCCGTGGCGGGACTGACGCTGATCGACATGGTCAAGGGAATGGAGCCGGGGGTGTGGCTGGAGTCGATTCGACTGCTCGAGAAGACGGGCGGCAAGAGCGGGGGCTGGAAACGGCAACCGCCTGGGTAGTGACGGTCAGCGACCGCTGCGCCGCCGGTGAGGCGGAGGACCGCAGCGGACCCGCGGTGGCGCGCAGGCTCCGGGAGGCGGGCATCGAGGTGATCGGAAGCCAGATCGTGCCCGACGAG
>DIZV01000136.1:2593-17768 GCA_002427995.1 Chloroflexi bacterium UBA6019 | reverse complement strand
CGCGAGATGTGACTCCCCAGGCGACCGCCCTGGAGCTCGACTACCAGGTGCCCGGACTGTCCGAGGCGATGAGGCGGGCGGGCGTCGCCTCGACACCGATGGCGATTCTGTCGCGCGGAATCGCCGGCGTCCGCGGCCGCTGCCTGGTCCTGAACCTCCCCGGCAGCGAGCGCGGGGCCACCGAGTCCTTGGACGCCGTGCTGCCCGCGCTCGGCCACGCCCTCGAGCAGCTGGCGGGGCGGACCGGGCATTGACGATCAACCTCAACTCCGACCTCGCCGAGGGGGCGGGCCACGACGAGGAGATCCTCGCCAACATTGACAGCGCGAACGTGTCCTGTGGCGTCCACGCCGGCTCGCTCGGCGAGACGATCCGGGTCTGCCGCCGCTGCGCCGAGCTGGGCCTTGAGATCGGCGCGCATCCCGGGTATGACGATCGGAAGAATTACGGCCGGGTCGAGACCGGCATCGGGCTGGCCGACTACGAGGCACTGGTGGCCGCCCAGGTCGCCGCGATCGCGTCCGTCGCCCCGATCGCCTATGTCAAGGCCCATGGGGCCCTCTACCACCGGGCGCAGGCCGATCCCGAGGCGGCCGCCGCGCTGGCCAGGGTCGCCGCCAGGCACGGTGTCGGCCTGGTCGGCCAGCCCGGGTTCGGGATCCTCGCCGCCGCCGCCCGGGCGGGCCTGCCGGGGTACCGGGAGGGGTTCGCCGACCGCGCCTACCTGCCCGACGGGCGGCTCCGCCCAAGGGGCGAGCCGGGAGCCGTGCTGGAGCCGGATGAGGCGGTCATGCAGGCGATCCGGCTCGCTCGCTCAGGGGACTTCGACACCCTCTGCGTCCACGGCGATTCGCCGGGGTCAGAGCGCGTCGCGGCAGCGGTCCGTGCCGGCCTCCGCGAGGCCGGGATCACCACCGGTCCCCTGCGCCGGTAACCTTGACGAGATGCTCGAGGTAGGCGACGTTGCACCCGATTTCGAACTGCCCGCAACGGGGGGCAGCCCGGTCCAGCTGTCCGAGGCCGTGAAGCGAAGCCGCGCCACCGTGATCGCCTTCTACGTGCTCGACTTCACACCTGGTTGAAGGAACGAGCTTTCCGAGTTTCGGAACCGGTTCGACGACTTCCAGGCGGCAAACGTGGCCCTCTACGGGGTCAGCGTCGACAGCGTCTACTCACACCAGGCGTTTTCCAAGGAGCTGGGCGGGTTGCCGTTTGAGCTGATCGCCGACTTCGAGCGCAAGATGGTGGACGCCTGGGGCGTCCGGCGCACCGACATGGAGGGTTACGACGGGGTGCCCCGTCGAACCCTTTTCATCCTCGACCCCGAGATGAAGGTCCGCTGGCGCTGGGTCACCAGTCCCGAGCAGCGTCTGCCCGACACCGACCAGGTCCTGGCCGAGGCCCGCAAGCTTGGGCCCGCCGATGCGCCCGGGAAGCGGGTCAGGGCGGCCATGCGGCCGAAGAAGAAGCGCTGAGCGGCGCGCGGCGGGTTAAGCGATCAGGTCCAGGGCGGCGCGCAGCCGGCGCCATTCGTCCTGCGCCTCACTGACCGAGGACTCTCGGAAGGTCAGCTGCTCGCCTGGGAGCAGCTGCGCCGCCAGCGGCAGTGCCGCCCTTGTCACCCCGAGGATCACCGGGTAGCCGCCGGCCGTCTGGTGGTCGGCCATGAGCAGGATCGGCTGGCCGCCGATCGGCAGTTGGACGGCGCCCGCCGTGAGCCCGATCGAGAGCAGCTCGGCGCCCCGGAGCTGGAGCTGCGGCCCTTGCAGTCGAAAGCCCATCCGGTCGGCATCGCGGCTGACCTCGAAGGGTGATTTCCAGAGCGAGGTGCGCGAGGCGCGGTCGAGACGGGCATGGTGTGGTCCGGGCACCGCGGCCAGGGCCGGAGCGCGGCCATAAACCGGCAGCAGACGGCGAGACAGGTGGCGGCCCGCGATCAGCGGTCGCGGCGCCGGCCCAGCCAGGGCGAGGGTGTCGCCCGCCTCCAGGGTGCGGCCGGCGAACCCTCCCTTTTCAACCAGTAGGTAGGTCGCCAGCGAGCCCAGCCAGCGAGCCCCCGCCAGCCCTCCCGCGACGGCCACGTAGCAACGGGCTCCCCAGCGCCGGCCGCTGAAGCTCAGGCGCTCGCCGGCGGCGAGGTAGACGCCCGTCCAAAGGGGTACTTCAGCGCCGTTGACGCAGGGCGTGAAGTCGGCTCCGGTCACCGCCACCAGACATGGCTGCAGCGCCAGCAGAACCGGTCCGTTGAGTGCGCACTCGAGCCCCGCCGCCCCGTCCGGGTTACCGACGAGCCGGTTCGCGGCGGCAAGCGCGAAGCGGTCCATGGCGCCCGAGGGCGGAACGCCGAACTTGCGATGTCCCGGCCGGCCGAGGTCCTGGATCGCGGTCAGCAACCCGGGCTTCTCGACTCTCAGCACCGGTTCGGCAGGCGAGGTCCGGGCCATCCCCGCTAGACCGGGTGGAACTTCACCCGGTCACCCGGGCGGAGGAGACTGGGCGGGTCGTTCTCGGCCAGGAACATCGGGAGCGAGGTCCGGCCGATGAGGTGCCAGCCGCCCGGGGTCGGAAGGGGATAGACCCCCGTCTGCTCTCCGGCGATCGCCACCGAGCCGGCCGGGACGTGGGTGCGAGGGACTCGCCGCCGGGGCAGTTGGAGCTGCGGTGGCAAGGGCCCGAGGTAGGCAAAGCCGGGGACGAAGCCGACCATGAACACGCGATAGATGGGCTGGCTGTGGAGCCGGACGAGATCGGCCGCGGCGAGGCCGAGGAGGTCGGCGGATTCGGCCAGGTCCGGGCCGTCGTAGGTGACCGGGATCCGATGCAGGCGGCCGCTCGGGCCAACCCGGGGCTTCTCCTTGAGCAGCTTTGCCACCGCGCTTCGGATGGCGCTGAAGCTGGTGCGGTCGGGATCGTAGTGGACGGTGACGGTGGAGTAGCCGGCAAACGCCTCCCGCACCCCGGAGCGCTTCTCGAGGGCCGCGGCGAGGGCATGGCAGCGCGAGTTGAGCGCGGTGTCGATGCGTGAGCCGAGCTCGACCAGGAGGGCCGCGTCGCCAATCGGCCAGATTTTCTCAGGCATCGGCCAGGGTTGCGGTGGCGTGGGCCGAGACCAGCATCGCGTAGAAGATCCCGGGCACCACCCCGAGGAGGGCGAGCCCGAGGCCGCAGAGCCCGATGGCCCAGGAGGTGACAATCGCGACCACGGCCAGGTTCCAGGTCGGGAACCGGCGCCGGATCGTTGCCAGCGCCGGCCTCGGGTCGAAGAGGTCGGCGAGCGACCCGGTCCGGGCGAAGCGGGCGGTCGCGGGCGGCATCAGCACCAGCAGGAGTATCCCCCAGGGGAGGGCGGCGGCCGCGGAGGCGAACACCAGGCTCAGCCCGGAGCGGACGAAGGCGTCCGTGGACTGGGTGGCCAGACCGGCGGCGATCCACGGGGCGAGCAGGGCGGCGCCGGCCGCGAAGGGAGCGGTCAGGACGGCCAGGACCAGCGCCACCGCCGATCCATCGCGCAGGAGGCGGGACCACGGTCCCCAGGGCGGTGGACCAGCCTCCGGGTCATCTGCCGCGCTGCGGACCACGGCAACCGAATACCCGAGCAGCGGCACCAGCCCGAAGGGCAGCAGGACGACCAGAGGGATTCCGATCAGCCAGATCCGCGCCGCGCCCGGCCGAAAGGGGAAGCCGAATGCCCCGGCGACCCGATCCATTACGCTGCCCGGCGGTGGACACGGCGGAGATCATGGCGGTCGCCCTCCAGCTCGCCGGCCTGGCCGAGGTGCCTGCCGACTCGGCCGTCCACATCTCCGGATCCGGGCTCCGGCGGGCCCTCTTCGGAGTCGATGTCGAGGTTGGGGAGATCCTCTTCGCGCGGGAGGCGGGCTTTGATGTCGTCGTCGCTCACCACCCGGTCGGCGACGGCGGGGCCAGCGTGCAGTTCACCGAGGTCATGTGGCGCCAGGTCGGCCAGATGATGGAGGAGGGCATCGCCGAGCCCGTCGCCCGGGCGGCGGTGGCGGAGCGGGTGTCGACCGTCCACCGGCGCCGCCACCTTGTGAATCACAACCGGGTGCTCGACACCGCCAGGTTGATCGGCCTGCCGCTGCTGAACATCCACCTTCCGCCGGACATTGTCGCCCGCCGCTTCGTGCAGGACCTCGTGCGGCAAACGACCGGTGCCGAGACGACCGTGGCCGAGCTCCTCGGCGTCCTCGGCGAGGTGCCCGAGATGAAGGCCTCGTTGGTCAAGCCGGAGGCATGGATCGGAGAGCCCGAGCACCTCGTCGGACGCGCGACGGTTGCGATGGCCGGTGGAACCAACGGTGGCTACCCGGTCTTCCGGACCTACTACGAGGCGGGCGTCAACACGATCCTGGCGATGCACATCGACGAGGCCGACTTCGCGCGGCTCAGAGCGGAGGCGCGGGAGGATTGCAACTTCATCGTGACCGGCCACATGCCCTCCGACTCGATTGGGATCAATCGTCTGATCTGGGCGCTCGAGGACCGAGGCCTGGAGTGCGTACGGACGAGCGGCATCATCGGCGTCTCCCGACCAACGCCGGCCTGACCTCGCCGACCACGTAGAGGCTGCCGCAGACGAGCACCAGGCCCCCGGGGCCGGCGAGCTCGATGCCGCGCTCGGCGGCGGCCACGGCGGGCAGCGCGACCTCGCCCCCGCCCCAGATGCCGGCCAGGTCCTCAGGCCGCGCGGCGCGGGGACTCTGCGCGGCCGTGAAGACGACCCCGGCCGGTCGGAGGTGGCGGAGCTCGGCCAGGCCGGCGGCGAGGTCTTTGTCGGCCATCATCCCGAACACCACCGTCACCGGCCGGGCTCCCGCCAGCCGTGGTACGTCCTCCGCCAGCCGCGCCAGCGCGGCGGGGTTGTGGCCTCCGTCGAGTAGCACCGGCGGATTGTCACCGACCAATTCCAGGCGACCCGGCCAGCGCGCCTCCGCCAGCCCGTCAGGCGCTTCGCCAAGGGCATGAGCGGCCGCGACGGCCAGCGCGGCGTTGGCCGCCTGGTGGCTACCGAGAAGGGGCACGCGAAGGTCACGATGCGCGAAGGCCGGACCCGTGACGTCGATCTCCGAGCCCTCCCAACCCAGCCACCGCGTCTGCAGCCGGAGCTCCTGGCCCAGCCGCCAAAGGTGCGCGCCGGCGTCCGCGGCCGCCCTTTCGACGATTGCCAGCGCCTCGCCCTCGGCCCCGGTGATAACCGTGTTGCCGGGCTTGACGATCCCCGCTTTCTCGGCCGCGATCCGGGCGACGGTGTCGCCCAGATATTGCTGGTGGTCGAGCGCGACGTTGGTGATCACCGCCAGGCCGAAGTCGAGCACGTTGGTCGCATCGAGCCTGCCTCCCATGCCAACCTCGATGACGAGCCGGTCACAGTGCTGAGCGAGGTGGCTGATCGCCAGCGTGGTGAGGATCTCGAACTCGGTCGGCGGCCCGAGGTCGGCCCCGATGTCCTCCAGTCGGGGGCGCAGGCGTTCCACCGCCATGGCGAACTCAGCCTCGGTGATCGGAATGCCGTCCACCTGGATCCGCTCGGTGTAGGAACCGAGGTGCGGGCTCGGCATGGTGCCCACGGTGTGGCCCGCGTGACGCAAGATCGCGGCCAGCATGGCGGCAGTTGAGCCCTTGCCGTTGGTGCCCGCGAT
Source organism: Chloroflexi bacterium UBA6019 (assembly GCA_002427995.1). GTDB lineage: Bacteria > Chloroflexota > Dormibacteria > Dormibacterales > Dormibacteraceae > UBA6019. The sequence continues at coordinate 12,108 of DIZV01000136.1, read as the reverse complement.
GAGGGCACCGCGCATGCCCCGCTCGGGATTGCCGACCTCCGCCAGGATGGCCCGAGTCCGATCGAGGCCGAGCTTGATGCCGAACCGGCCGAGGCCGGTGATGTACTCGACCGACTCCGCGTAGGTCAGCGCCGCCGTCGGACCTCCGCGTCATAGGTGTTGCTGACGAGCATCGCGCGCGTCATGGGTCCCACGCCGCCGGGATTGGGAGTGAGCCATCCGGCGACCTCGTCGACCCCGCCGGCGACGTCACCGACGACCATGCCGTCAAGCCGGCTCACGCCGACGTCAATCACCGCCGCTCCGGGCTTGACCCAGTCGGGCTCGATGTAAAACGTTTTACCGACGGCAGTCACGAGCACGTCCGCCTGGCGGCAGACCGCGGCGAGGTCCGTGGTCCGGCTGTGGCAGATCGTGACTGTCGCGTGCGCCTGGAGAAGGAGCAGCGCGACAGGCTTCCCGACCAGGTTGCTGCGGCCGACGACGACCGCCCTGCGACCTGCCAGGGGAACCTCGTACCGCGCCAGCAGCTCCATGATCCCGGCCGGCGTGCAGGGCTTGACCACCGGCTCGCCGAGCGCCAGGCGACCGGCATTGAAGGGGTGCAGGCCGTCCACGTCCTTGACTGGCGACATCGTCTCCACCACGGCCTCCGCATCGACCTGCGCCGGCATCGGCATCTGGACCAGGATCGCGCTGATCTCATCGCTCGCGTTCAGCCGCCCGACGAGGGCGACGACCTCTTCCGTGGTGGCCTTCGCGGACAGTCGGTGGTCGGAGGTGGAGATGCCGACCCTCTCACAGTTGCGCTGTTTCATTCGAACGTAGATGTCCGAAGCTGGGTCGTCACCCACCAGTACCGTCGCCAGGTGGGGCCGGGGCCCGCCCGCCGCCACCCGGGCGCGCACCTCTGCCTCGATCCCCGCGTAGATCGACTCCGCGATCGGCCTTCCTTCCAGGCTCACCGCGGTCACGCCCGGCGTGCCGCCTCGGAGACCAGCCGCATCACCTCGCGCAGCTCCCGCCCGCTCTCGCGCGCCAGGCGGCGCGCATCTTCGTACTCGGGCGCCCACTCCACGGCCCGGCCGTCCAGGTACTTGACCTTGACGTGCGCCGGGCCGAGCTCGGTCGCCACCTCGACCACCTGGCGTTCCGCGAGCACGCGGCGGGTCTCGCTGACCCGCACCCCGAGCGTCGAACTGCGACGGAGCAGCAGGTCGGTCGCCGCCGCGGAGCGATCCGGTGCCACCAGAACGGTGACGAGGTGGCCGGGCCGCCCCTTCTTCATCAGGGCCGGCACGATCGAGACGTCGAGCGCCCCTGCCTGCATCAGGTCCTCGACCAGCGCGGCCAGCAGGTTACCGGCCATGTCGTCGAGATTGGTCTCGAGGACTGTCACCGTGTCCTCGGTCCGGTCGGAGGAATCGCCCAGCCAGACTCGGAGGAGGTTGCCGGGCCGGTCCCGGCCGCCGACGCCGTAACCGATGACCCGCGGCCGCAGGGCCGGCCGTTCGAAGCGGGCGCTGACGGCGAGGATCGCCGCGCCCGTCGGCGTCACCAGCTCCTCGCCGCCCTCCACCGGCTCCAGCAGAGCGCCGGCGTCGGTCAGCAGCTGGAGCGCGGCGGGCGCCGGTAACGGCAGATCTCCGCTCATGCCCCGCTCGGCCGGCAGCGGCGACGCGTAGACCTCCTCGACTCCCAGCTGTTCGAGGAGCCAGAAAGCGCCGACCAGGTCCACCAGGGTGTCGGCTCCACCGAGCTCGTGGAGGTGGATCTCATTGACCGGAACGCCGTGGATGCGCGACTCCACCCGGCCGAGCTGGACCAGCGCGGCAAGCGAGCGGTTGCGAGCCCGCTCGGGGATCTCGGCCGCCTCCGAGACCAGCCGCTGGAGCTCAGCCAAAGAGCGGACCGAGCCGTCACCGGCGCGGACGATCACCCGCTGCCCGCCGATGTGGCCTCGCTCCTCGCGGCGGATCTCGAGCGACACCTCCTCCTCCAGCGAGAGCACCGCCAGCACCCGGTCGAGCACGCCAGCATCGCCGCCGGCGTCGAGCAGGGCGCCGAGGACCATGTCGCCCGAAATGCCCGAGAAGCAGTCGAAGTAAGCGATCCGGCTCAAGGCCGCGAGATCTCCACGGCGACCGAGCGGAACTCACCTGGAAGCGGGGGCTTTTTGTGGACCCGAATCGTCGCCCGCTCTACCCGTGGCAACTCCAGCAGGCGGTCGGCGATCCGCTGCGCCACCGCCTCCAGCAGGTGGCAGGGTTCTCCCTCGACGACCTCCCGCACCAGGTTGTAGGCGCGGGCATAGTCGATCGTCTCCTCCAGTCGGTCGGAGCGTCCGGGCGCCCGCAGGTCGCCCTCGAGGACGACGTCGACGGTGAAGCGGGCGCCCAACTCCCGCTCGGCCGGGAAGACCCCGTGCCGGCCGAAGAAGGCCATCCCCTCCATCAGGATCCTGTCCACGGGCAGAATTATCGGCCGCCCGCCGCGCACAACATCGACGAAGGGAATGCCAGGTGCCACCGGGCCGGTTCAGGGAACTTGATGAAGGACCAGGCGGAGCAGTCGAACCAGGAGAGGCAGGCGGCAAATGCCGCCCTGATGGTCGGGCGCAACCCCTGGCTCGCCCTGCTTGTTCTCTGCATGGGCTTTTTCATGATCCTTCTCGACACGACGATCGTGAACATCGCGATCCCGAGCATCATCGACGGCCTCCACGCCACCCTCGACCAGATCCTTTGGGTCCTCAATTCCTACGTCCTCGTCTACGCGGTGCTCCTGATCACCGCGAGCCGCCTCGGCGACCGCTTCGGTCAGCGCAACCTGTTCGTCACCGGCCTGGCCGTCTTCACCGCCGCTTCGGCGCTCTGCGGTCTCGCCCAGGACAGCAACCAGCTGATCGCCGGCCGGGTGATCCAGGGTGTCGGTGGCGCGCTGCTGACTCCGCAGACGCTCGCCGTCATCTCGGTGATGTTCCCGCCCTCGCGGCGGGGCGCCGCGATGGGCGTATGGGGCGCCGTGGCGGGCTTGGCGGCGATCGCCGGCCCGACCCTGGGTGGCTTCATCGTGACCTACATCGACTGGAGGTGGATCTTCTACGTCAACCTCCCCGTCGGGATCGCCGCGATCGCGCTCTCCTATGCCTACATCCCCGACCTCCGGCCGGGCCGCCAGCATGGCTGGGACGTGCCCGGCATCCTGCTTTCGACCGCTTCCCTGTTCCTGATCGTCTTCGGTCTGATCGAGGGCCAGCGCTACAACTGGGGCACGGTCAGCGGCATCATCAGCATCCCCCTGATCCTGGTGACGGGGGTGGTCCTGCTGATCGCCTTCTTCCTCGTCGAGCGCTCGGCCACCGAGCCGCTGGTGCCTCTCGACCTCTTCCGCAACCGCAACTTCGCGATCCTCAACTGGGTCACGGCAGCAATGGCCTTCGGCATGTTCGGGCTGTTCCTCCCGCTGACGATCTACCTCCAGAGCGTCGTCGGGCTGACCGCGTTCCAGGCCGGCCTCACCTTCGCGCCGATGTCGCTGACCTCGCTGATCGTCGCGCCCAACGCGGGCCGGCTGACGGATCGGATCGGCGGCAAATACATCCTCATGGCTGGACTCGCACTCTTCGCGATCGGGATGGGCGGCCTCGTCTACAGCGCCGGGCTCAACTCCACCTGGACGACGTTCCTACCCTGGCTGATCGTCGCCGGCTTCGGCATGGGCTGCATCTTCGCCCCTGCCACGACGGTCGCCATGCGGAACATCCCCCAGCACCGGGTGGGAGCCGCCTCGGGCGTCTTCAACACCACCCGCCAGCTCGGTGGGGCGATCGGGTCCTCGATCGTCGGCGCCGTCCTCCAGAACCGGCTCAGCGCTGAGCTCAAGGACCAGGCGGTGGCCCGGTCCGGTCAGCTTCCGGCCCAGCTGCCGGCAGCGGCGCGGGACAAGATCGTGCAGTCCTTCAGCTCCGGCGGCAGCGGCGGGCTGGCGGTCGGCCGGGGCCAGACCGGCGGTGGCAGCGCGGCGTTCCTGGCGCCCCCGAACCTGCCGCCTGCGGTGGTGCATCAGCTTCAGCACCAGATCGCGACTTACTTCCACGATGTCTTCGTCAACGCCTTCCTCTTGGCGATGCGCCCGACGCTGCTGATCTCAGTCGGGGTGCTCCTGCTGGCAGCGATCAGCTGCTCCGGCATCCAGCGCCGGCGCGTCGCCGCCACCGCGGCGCAGCACGAGGTGGAACGAGAGGTCGCCGCCGCCGGTTAGTGCCGGCTGCCGCTCACCGTTCGGAGCAGGCCGAGGAGGACCACGGCACCGATGAAGGCGACGATCAAGCTTTCCCAGAAGCCGGCGACACCCTGGATGAAAAAGCTGAGAAGGATCCCGCCGAGGAAGCCGCCGGTGATCCCGACCACGATGTCGACGATGCAGCCGTAACCGCGGCCGCGGACGACGCGACCCGCCAGGGCGCCGGCGACGAGACCGATCAGGAGCCAGGAAAAGACCCCCCCGGGTTCAAGCTGGAAGGCGAGGAAGATCGGGTACATCAGCGGTACACCCCATTGTGCCCGGTGCTGAAGCGGCCGGCGTTGGGGAAGTAGGTCAGGCCGTGGGCGCCGGCGCCCGCCCGGATCGTGCTCAGCAGCCGTCCGGTCTCGGTGTCGATGACCTGGACGGTTCCGTAGTAGCGGCCCGATGCCCACAGCTGGGTGCCGTCCGGTGAGAGCTGCATCATGTCCGGGCTGCCGCCGACCTTCCAGGTCGCGACCACGGCGCGGAGCTTCAGGTCGATGACCGAGATCGTGCCCGCCGTCCGGTTGCTGACGTAGAGGAAGTGGGTGTCGCGGGAGACCTGCAGCCCGTGCGCGCCCCGTCCGGTCGGCAGGAAGGCGAGCTCCTTCATCGCGACCGGGTCGATGATGGAAACGCCGTTGCGCCCCTGGTTGGTGACGTAGAAGACGTCGCCCGAGGGGGCGAGACGGACGTCGATCGGCAGGCCGCCGACGTTGAGCGACCCCGTCATCTGCATCGTCCGCGTGTCGATCTTGACCAGGATTCCGCTCCATTCGGTGCTGCCGATGAGGTAGTTGCCGTCGGCCGAGAAGTCCAGGTGGTCGATCCCTCGCCACGGGATCGGCACCGACTTCAGGAGCTGCCAGGACACGGGGTCTCGGAAGTCGAGCCGGGCCATGCGTTCGACGACGACGATCGCTTTCTTGCCGTCGGGGGTGAAGTAGAGGTTGTACGGGTAGGGCACCGAGATCCGGCCGGTGACCCGGCCGGAGCCGGGGTCGATCACGGTGAGCTGGCTCGACCCCTCGTTGTCGACGTAGAGATGCTTCATATCCCAGGAGGGCGTGATGTGATGCGGGATGGCGCCGACGGCGAAGTGGCCGACCACTCGGAAGGTCAGCGGGTCGATCACGTCGACAGTGTTCGCCCGGCTGTTTGGGACGTAGACGCGGGGGGCGATGCCCGCGAGGCTCGGGTCGACCCCGACGAGGGTGCCGGCGTAGACGTTGAAAGCCACCGGAGCCTCGGCGCCGGCCAGCAGGCGGAGCGAGTGGGTGCCTGGCTGCAGCACCGAGGCCGCAACGGCGCTGAGATCGGGCGCGCCTCGTGTCGCCGCGCCGCCGTCGGGCGGGGGCTCGTCAAGGCTCGCCGCGGCCGGCCTGTCGGGGGCGACCCAGAGCAGCAGGAGGCCGGCCAGGCAGAGGGCGATTGCGCCGGCGAGCGCGCCGCGTATGAGCCTCATCTCTCGCTGGCCCGGATTCTAGAGCCGGCCGGCCGGGTTCTAGGCGGGCGAGTTGCCGACCTTGGGCCCGAAGTCGGCGTCGGCGCGGATGAGGGAGTCGATGTACCGGAAGCGTTCGTAACGATGCTGCAGCAGCTCCTCGGTCGGTGTTCTCAAAAGCGGCTCGAGGTGGCGGACGAGCGCCTTCTCGAGCGCCTTGGCGGCGCCATCGTAGTCGAGATGAGCCCCTCCCTTGGGCTCTTCGACGACTTCCTCGACGACACCCATCGCGAGCAGGTCACGGGAGGTGATCTGCAATTGCTCGGCGACCTCCACCTTGCGTGAGTTGTCGCGCCACACGATCGACGCCGCCGCCTCGGGCATGGCGACCGAGTAGATCGAGTTCTCCAGCATCAGGACCCGGTCCGCCACCGCCAGCCCGAGCGCACCGCCCACTGCCGCCCTCGCCGATGATCGCGGTGATCACGGGGACGGGGATCCAGAACCACTCCATGATCGCGGCGGCGATGGCGGCCGCGATCCCGCGCTCCTCCGCGCCCGCGCCCGGGTAGGCGCCCGGGGTGTCCACCAGGCAGATGATCGGAAAGCCGAACTTGGCCGCCTGCCGGGCCAGGCGCATGGCCTTGCGGTAGCCCTCCGGGTGCATCATCCCGAAGTTGCGGCGGACGCGCTCGGGGAAGTTGCGGCCCTTCTGCTGGCCGAGGAACATCGTCGTCCGGCCGTTCCAGGTGCCCACCCCGCCGACCAGGGCCTGGTCGTCGGCACCCAGACGGTCGCCGTGGTACTCGACGAAATCGGGCGCCATGCGCCGGATGTAGTCGAGCGCGTAGGGCCGTTCGGCGTGGCGGGCGAGCTCGACCACCTGCCAGACGCTCAGCGTCCCCGGCTGCCGCTCCCTCACGTGTAGAGGTCCACCAGGTGGGCGAGGAGGGGGCGGATCTCAACTCGGGGAACGACCATGTCGACCTGCCCGTGCTTGAGCTGGAAGTCGGCGGTCTGGAAGTCCGGGGGCAGGTCGGCGTAGGTCGCCTGCTTGATCACCCGGGGCCCGGTGAAGCCGATCTTCGCCTCCGGCTCGGCGATGTTGACGTCACCGAGCAGGGCCAGCGAGGCAGCTGTCCCACCGTAGGTCGGGTCGGTGAGGATGCAGAAGTAGGGAAGGCCCGCGGCGTGAAGCCGGCCGACGGCACCGTTCGCCTTGGCCATCTGCATCAGCGCCAGCACGCCCTCCTGCATCCGAGCGCCACCCGAGGCGGCGACCAGGATGTAGGGCAGGCGGTCGGAGGCCGCCCCCTCGAGCCCCCGGGCGAGTCGCTCGCCGGCCACGATGCTGAGTGTCCCGCCGACGAAGCGGAAGTCGAACACCCCGAGCCAGACCGGCCGGCCACCGAGCAGGGCGGTCCCGGTCCGAACCGCTTCGTTGAGGCCCTCTTCGCGCGCCTGCTCGATCGTCAGGTGGTACGGCTTGGGCATCTTCCAGTCGAGCAGGTCGTGGGGCCGGACATCCGACCAGCGCTCGCTCCAGGTGTCCCCGTCGGCCAGGAGCGCGATCCAGGAGTCGGCTCGAAGCTGGAAATGGTGGCCGCAATCGCAGACGTAGACGTGTGCGGCCAGCTCCTCGCGGTCGAGGCCGACTCCACAGCCGGGGCAGTTGCTGGGAAGCGCGATCTCCGGCAGCGGCCCTCCGGCGAGGGGAACGTCCTGCCAGGGGGGCTTGAGGGTCAGCACCTCAGACACTGAGGCCTCCATCGACGACCAGGGTGTGGGCGGTGATGAAGCCGGCGCCGGGCGAGCAGAGGAAGGCGACCGCCGCCGCGACATCCTCGGGGGTGCCCTCGCGCTGGAGCGGGGTGAACCTGACGAGCTCGGCGACCATCTCGTCAGTGAGCGACTTGCCGGTCAGCTCGGTCCGGACATAGCCGGGCGCGACCGCGTTGACGGTGATTCCGCGTGAGCCGACCTCCTTGGCGATCGCCTTGGTGAAGCCGATCAGCCCGGCCTTGGCGGCGGCGTAATTCGCCTGGCCGGGGTTGCCGGTGATGCCAACGACCGAGCTCATGTTCACGATCCGGCCCCAGCGGTTGCGCAACATGCCGCCGGCGAGGGTCGCCTTGGTGGTGTGGAAGGCGGCAGTCAGGTCGGTGGCGATGATGTCGTTCCAGTCCGCCTCGGTCATCCGCAGCAGGAGCTTGTCGCGGACGGCGCCGGCGTTGTTGACCAGGATGTCGACCCGGCCGATCGCCTTGATCATCGCCTCGACCGCGGTGCCGTCGGAGACATCGCAACGGACCGCCCTGCCGCCGATCTCGTGGGCGACCTGCTCGGCGGCGGCGGAGTCGGACCGGTAGTTGACATGGACGGTCGCGCCCATGCCGGACAGAGCCCGCGAGATCGCCGCACCGATCCCCTTGCCGCCCCCGGTGACGAGGGCGACGCGTTCTGCCAGCTCGGAGGTCACTGCGCAGGCGTGGGGAAGTCGAGTCTCATGCCGGCACCTCGCGGGGGGTGTCGGCGAAGTCGATGAAGAGCTCCTCCGCGTTCCAGGTGTCGACACCCGGGATGTGCTTGGCCGCAAGGGAGGCAAGGACCCGGCCGGGGCCCAGCTCGACCACCGTCTTCACCTGCATCCGCTGGATCGAGAGCATCGTTCGCATCCAGTCGACCGGCCGGAGCAGATGGTTGGTCAGCTCGCCGCGCAGCGCGGACGCGGTGCGGATCGGGTTCCCGGTCGCGTTGGCGAGGATCGGGAAGGCGGGCACGGTGATGCTGAGGCGGTCGATGACCTTCTTGAACGCCGCGCCCGCCTTGGCCATCAGCGGCGAGTGGGCGGCCAGCGGGATTGTCAGGATCAGCGCCCGCCGAGCGCCGGCTGCGAGCGCGAGGCGCTCAGCCTCCTTTACTGCCGGCACCTCGCCGGAGAGGACGAACTGGACGTCGGCGTTGCGGTTCGCCAGGAAGAGTTTGCCGAGCTTCCCGGCATCGGCGAGGATCTCCTCGACCGCCGTCTGCTCGAGGCCAACGATGGCGATCATCGCGCCCGGCCGCTCCCTGGCTGCTCGGCTCATGATCTCGCCCCGCTCCTTGACCAGCAGCAGGGCGGTCTCCCAGGAAATGGCTCCCGAGGCGGCCAGGGCCGTGAACTCGCCCAGCGAATGTCCGGCCATCACCTTCACCTTCTCCATGCCGTACGACTCCCGCCAGACCTCGTAGGCGGCCCAGCAGCAGGTCATGACGCAGGGCTGGAGGATGTCGGTCCGGTTCAGCTCCTCCTCGGGACCCTCGAAGCAGAGGCGGCGGACGGGCATGCCGAGCACCTCCTCGGCGCGCTCGAAGACAGCCCGCGCGGCCGGGTAGCGGTCATGGATCTTCCGTCCCATGCCGGGCCGCTGCACGCCCTGCCCGGGAAAGAGAAGTGCGATTGGCCCCCGCAGGTCTATGCCCACTCGAGAAGGGTCGCTCCCCAGGTCAGCCCGGCTCCGAAGCCGGCCAGGAGGACCTTGTCGCCGGTCTTGACACGGCCGGCGCGGATCGCCTCCTCCAGTGCCAGTGGGATCGACGCGGAAGAGGTGTTGCCGTATTCGTCGATGTTGCAGGCGACCTTCTCCATCGGCAGCCCGATCCGTCGCGCCGCCGCATCGATGATCCTGAAGTTGGCCTGGTGGGGGACGAAGAGGTCGATCTCCTCGAGCGAGATGCCCGCCGTCCGGCAGACCTCGTAGGCCTGGCGGAGGAAGATGTCGACCGCGAACTTGAAGACCTCGGG
>DIZV01000136.1:928-2424 GCA_002427995.1 Chloroflexi bacterium UBA6019 | reverse complement strand
GGGATGTTGCCGCAGGTCACCTGGTCGTAGCCGCGGCCGTCGCCGCCAAGGCACCAGGCCTTGAAGCCGGCGCTTCCGGTCGCGGGGCGCACCACCGCCGCCCCGGCGCCGTCGCCGAAGATGACCGCGGTGCCGGTCCCGCGCTGGGTGTAGTCGAGGTTGCGGGAGAGCACCTCGGCGCCGATGACGAGCACGTTCTCAGCCCGTCCGCTGGCGATGAAGGCGTCGGCGTTGGCGAGCCCGTAGACGAAGCTGGTGCACGCCGCCAGCAGGTCGTAGGCGTAGGCGCCGGGCGCGTTCCATTCGTCCTGGAGCCGGCACGCGATGCTCGGGAAGGGGCCGTCCGGGGTGGAGGTCCCGACGATGATCATGTCGAGGTCGCTGGCGCTGATGCCGGCTGCGCTGAGCGCCTTCTGGCCGGCCTCGCGGGCGAGGTCGAGGGTCCGGGTGCCGGGCTCGGCGATGTGCCGGGTGCGGATGCCGGTCCGCTCCGTGATCCATTGGTCGGAGGTCTCGAACATCTTCTCCAGGTCGAAGTTGGAGAGCAGCTTCTCCGGCGCGTGGACGCCGATGCCGTAGATGGCGCTCGGCCGTCCCTGCGACTTGAAGGTGCGCAGGGGAACGGCGTCGGAGCGGACTCGGGGCGCGGCGGAGGTGGCCATCAGACCGCCTGCTTCCTGGAGTGCTCTTCTTCGATGAAGGTCCAGAGGTCGCCGATCTTCTTCATCGTCTCCAACCTCTCTTCGGACAGTTCGACGTCGTATTTGTCCTCGACCGCGGCGATCAGCTCGACCAGGTCGAGCGAGTCGGCCGCGAGGTCCTTGGCGAAGCTCTTGTCCAGCTGCACATTTGTGGCGTCGACGCCGAGGATCTCGGCGGCGAGCTGCTGCAGCTCCTTGAAATCGAGTTGCTTGCTCATGTCTCCGCTCCTAGTTGGGATCCGGGCGCCGGATCACCAGCGTCGCGTTGTGGCCGCCGAATCCGAAGGAGTTCGACAGCGCGTATTCGACATCCGCCTTGCGCGCCTTGTTCGGCACGTAGTCGAGGTCGCACTCCGGGTCCGGGTTGTCGAGGTTGATCGTCGGCGGCAGCATGCCTCGCTCGATCGCGAGCATCGTCGCCGCCGCCTCGATGGCGCCGGCGCCCCCGAGCAGGTGCGCATGCACCGACTTGGTGGAGCTGACCGCCAGCTTGTACGCGTGCTCGCCGAAGACCTCCTTGATCGCCCTCGTCTCGGCGATGTCGCCGACCTTGGTCGAGGTGCCGTGGGCGTTGATATAGCCGACCTGCTCGGGCTTGATGCCCGCGCGCTGGAGCGCCTTCTTCATCGCCCGGGCCGCGCCCGACCCGTCGGGGAGCGGCGCGACGTAGTGGTACATGTCCGCGCTGGCGCCGTAGCCGACGATCTCGCCCAGGATCCGCGCGCCGCGGCGGCGGGCATGCTCGTACTCCTCCAGCACCAGCATCACGGCGCCCTCGCCCATCACGAAGCCGTC
>DIZV01000136.1:0-851 GCA_002427995.1 Chloroflexi bacterium UBA6019 | reverse complement strand
AGGTGCATGGCCACGATGCCGGCGCCCATGTCGGGGATCATCATCGGGACCGTGAAGGGGCTCACGCGGCGGACGCCGCGCTCGAGCAGGATGGTCTGGTTCTTCTCGATCTCCTCCATGCCGCCGATGGCGGTGGAGACGATGACGCCGACGTCGTCGGGGTCCATCTCGGCCGGAACCAGGCCCGACTGCTCGACCGCCATCTTCGACGCGGCGAGAGCGAACTGGCAGAAGCGCCCGATGTTGCGCGCCGTCTTCCGGTCCATGTAGTCGGTGGCGTCGAAGTCCTTCACCTCGGCGGCGATCTTCGCGCTGTGCTGCTCGGTGTCGAAGCGGGTGATCGGGCCGACCCCGGAAACGCCCTCGACCAGGTTGGACCACACGGTCTCGGTGTCATGGCCGATGGGCGTCACGAAACCCATCCCGGTTACGACCACGCGCACTCCGTTGCTTGTACTCATCGTCCAAAAGGTTAACCCTCTGACACGGCGATCACATCTACGCGGTGCAAGAAAAATTGCCTCTGCGTTTCGACATCAGGGCCAATCGCGTTTTGGGTCTCTTGGGGCGGTGCAGCCCCTCTAAAGGAGCCGCCGGAGGTCCAGCGCCAGCTGCAGGCGGTGCCGCACGTAGGTGTCGGAGAGGTCAAAACCGAGGCTTTCGCGGACCTTGTCGAGGCGGTAGATGACGGTGTGGCGGTGGAGGTGAAGAGCACCTGCCGCGTCCTTCACCGAGCCCCTGGCGAGGAATGCCTCGAGGGTCGGGAGAAGCTGGCCGCCGCCCCGCGTATCTGCCTCCAGCAGGGGTCCGAGGTGATGGCGGACGTAACGCTCGGCGAGGAGTGGGTTCTG
>DIZV01000161.1:2345-5184 GCA_002427995.1 Chloroflexi bacterium UBA6019 | reverse complement strand
CCGGCGCCGAAACGCACCGGGCGCAGCGCGCCGGCGATCGTGAACGCCTCGAGTGCGCGGTAGACGGTCGAGCGGGGGAAACCCGGCCGGTCAGCCTCGATCCGCGCCGCGATCTCGTCGGCCGTGCAGTGCGCACCCAGCGCTGTGATCGCGTCCCAGACCAGCTGCCTCTGCGAGGTGTTGCGCTGGCCCGCGCCGAGAGGAGGCATTCTCATCGTTCCGGCTTCCAGACTAGCCTCAACTTGGCCGGACGAGGGTGGTATACCGCTGTCCGTGAATGAGGGAGGAGGTGGGCCGGCGCGGGAGCGGATCGTCGCCGCCGCCCGAGAGGGGCTCCGGCGGGGTCAGCGCCCGGCGGTGGCGCAGATCATCGCCGGCGCCGGCGTGTCGCGGGCGACGTTCTACCGGACCGTCGGCTCCCGCGAGGATCTGTTCCGCGAGCTCGAGGTCGAGCCCGAGCCCGACGCTCGCCCACCGATCCTGGAGGCTGCCGCCGAGCTGCTCGCGCGCGACGGCCTGGCCCGCCTCTCGATGGACGAGCTCGCCACCCGGGCCGGCGTGTCGCGGGCACGGCTCTACCGGCTCTACCCGGGCAAGGCGGCGCTGTTCGCGGAGATGGTGCGCGCCTTCTCCCCGATCGAGGTCGTGGTCGAGACCATGCGGCGGCTGGCGGTGGAGCCGCCCGAGCGAGCGCTGCCGGAGCTGGCGGTGTCGATCTGGCGGGCCGTCTCGACCCATCTCGGCGTTGTCCGGCCGCTGCTCTTCGAGGCCGCGAGCCTCGGGCCGGACGTCCGGGAGACGATCCTCGGCGAGATGGCACCGAAGGTTCTGGGAAGCCTTGGCGGCTACCTCGTCGAGCAGATGGCGGCTGGCCGGCTGCGGCCCGTCCACCCGCTGCTCGCGGTCCAGGGCTTCGCCGGGCCGATCATCGTCCACGTCCTCCTCCGGCCGGTGGTCAGCGAGGGGCTCGGCCTGGAGCTGGACTCCGAGGCCGCCGTCCGAGAGTTCGCCGCCAACTGGGTCCGCGGCATGCGCCCGGACGGCTGGCAGCAACTGTAAATGTTCAGTTCAAAGTCACCAATAAGTTCAATTTGCTGTCACCTGCCTGCTCCAGAAGACTTTCGAGAATACAAAGCCCTCCTTAGGGCCAAACGAAAGTGGTTGGCTCGGTGAATTTAGCCTCACCCCCTGCCTTCCAGGCGACGTAGCTGGCGTGATTTGCCCGCTGCCCGCCGATGTGACGGGTCAGCGAAAGCACTTCAACTGGCACCCTTCCTGCATGGGCGCCAAGGCTGGCGGGCCATCGGCTGCCCTTAGGCTCTCGCTGAAACTGGGTTATTCTCAGCGCGGCGAAGATCACCAGGTTGTAGGTTCCAGGTATGGCGGCGCTGGGATATCGCCAAACTTTGGGGAATGTTCCATTGAGCCTGAATTTTTCGCCTGCCTTCTGACAGGCCATATGCGAATCGTCGATCAAATCTAGAGGGTCAAGGCCAACGTCCTGAGCGCTGTCGAAGTTGAGATCAAGAGCCTGCGACTCGGGGATTTTTATCAGCCATAAACGATGAAGGGCACCGGGATCGGTCAGATCCGCTGGAGTAAGTGAACGTCCGAGTTGGCGCTCTCGGACTCTCACTTGCTCCGCCCACGCCGTCAAGGGATGCAGAGCCAAGTATTGGGTCGGGCCGGTGTTGCGAAGATTGAAACGAGCATCGTTAACGTTAGGGCTAGCCCAAAGAGGCGTGTCCCAGTTGGCGGTTCGATATGCAACTTGGGCCGGAACCCGGATCATCGGAACGGCCAATTAGACTCCGCGCAGTTCCATCGCACTACGGATTACAGACGCAACATCTGCCGGTGTAGCTAGCTTTTCGAGCGGAGTCCTCTTATCCGCCTGAGGCTGCCTTAGCCAGGAAATGATTCCGATTGGAGTCATGCTGAATCTCAGCTGCGCGACCACCGCCGCCAAAGCCCTAAGCTGGCCATGGTATTCGGTGCTACCGCCACCTCCTTGCCATCGATAGATTGTCTTGGGCGAAACGTTCAACAACGAGGCCACCTGGGCCTGGGGGATGCCTGGCAGGGATTGGACGAGCCAAACGATGAGTTCGTTGTCCCCTTTGCTCGCCCAGATGCCTGGACCCTCTCGGAAGTCCCTCAGCACCTCACGAATGCCCTCGAGGCCTAGGGTCACCCGGTCGTAGGTGGCAAGGGGATCTTTTTCATTTCCCATGGACTCGGCGAGCTGGGCCCCCAACCACGCGAGCTTCTTGGTCGTGTCTAAATCGACGGCCTCCGTGGCTGCCTCCACCGCTTGTGGAACTCTTTTTGAGATCAGAGTCCAGATCTCTTCTCGATCAGGATCGTCCACTCGCTCCTTTTGGTCGAGTCTGCTGAGGAGACTGGTGACGTCCTGCTCTAAGGGAGTTAATACCTCTCCGTGAGCTTTTGGGCGATCGATTGTCTGACTCACGTCCCTAGTATAGGACATAATTCGGCCATGGCCAACACCTTGTTGGCGTTGTGACGGCCCCTTGACCTCTGCCTTCTTCTAGATGCCTAACTGGGCTTTTTGGCGCCACGAACCCATGTTCCCTACGCGAGGCCGGACGGAGACCAACCGGTGACAAACAGTGAATTTTTCGGTGATATTCAAGTGGACTTTTTCAGCAACCCTCCTAGGCGAGGGAGAAGGCGGCGCCGCCGTCCTTGCGCGGGTCGGACGCGCCGCGCAGGGACCCGTCCGAGCCGGCGAGGATCAGCTGCGCCAGCGCGAAGTAGGGGTCGTAATTCTGGGAGCGGCGGTTGACTCGGTAGCCGGCCGCTCGGAGGCCGTCGA
>DIZV01000161.1:1454-2153 GCA_002427995.1 Chloroflexi bacterium UBA6019 | reverse complement strand
CACCGGCGTCATCCCGTGGTCGAAGACGTTGAGGATCGTCTGCAGCACGGCGGTGACGATCTTGGTGCCGCCGGGCGCGCCGGCGATGGCCCGGACCCCGCCGCTGTCGAGGACGATGGTCGGCACCATCATCGTGATCCGGGTCTTGCCGGGGGCGAGCGAATTGACCCGGCCGGGTCGCGGATCGAAGCAGTTCAGGTAGTTGTTGTAGCCGAAGCCGAGGCCCGCGGTGACGACGCCGCTCGAGCTGCCGAGGGTGTGGGTCAGGGAGACCGCGTCGCCGGCGGCGTCGATGACGCAGACGTGGGTCGTGGTCGGGGCGTCGGCAGGGGCCTGCCCGGCGAACCGCTCGCCGGCCGCCGCCCGGCGCCGGGCCTCGGCCGCATGGTTCTTGTCGAGGAGCCTGTCCACCGGCACGGTGGCGAAGCGCGGGTCGGCCAGGTGGCGCTCGCGGTCGGCGAAGGCCCAGCCCATCGCCTCCACCCGGAGGCGCGCGGCTTCCAGGCTCGGCCACCCGGCGGAAGCGAGGTCGAAGCCCTCGAGGAAGTTCAGCATCTGGAGCAGTGGCAGGCCTCCCGCCGGCGGGGCGGGCGCGACGACGCGGAGGTCGCGGTAGCTCGACTCCAATGGTGGCTTGACCTCGGCCCGATAGGCGGCGAGATCCTCGCGGGTGATGAATCCCCCGTTCGCCTGGAAGTC
>DIZV01000161.1:953-1315 GCA_002427995.1 Chloroflexi bacterium UBA6019 | reverse complement strand
CGGGCGAGAGTGCGCAGGGTCCGGGCGTAATCGGGCTGCACGAGGCGCTCGCCGATCGCCTTCAGCTCGCCGTCGTTCGTGTAGAGGCTGCGCGCGGCCGCCGTCACCTGGATCCGCTGCGCCATCGGGAGCTGGTCGGGGCTCAGCTCGCTGATCCAGCTCGCGTGGAGGCCGGCGGTCACGGCAAACCCGTCCTCGGCGAAGGCGATCGCCGGCTCGAGGGCGTCCGCCCAGGCGATGCTGCCGTGGCGCTCCAGCGCGAGCGCGAGGCCGGCAACGGTGCCAGGGACGGCGACGCTCTGGTAGCCGGCGTCATTGACGCCACCGCGGACGACAAAGTTGTAGCGATCCGCCGCCTCCCT
>DIZV01000161.1:0-905 GCA_002427995.1 Chloroflexi bacterium UBA6019 | reverse complement strand
TCGAGGACGCCCTGGCAGAAGGCGGTGGTGACCGCCGCGTCGACGGCGTTACCGCCTCGCCGCAGCACCTCCAGGCCGGCTTCGGCCGCCAGGGGTTGCGGGCAGACGATCATGGCCGGCATTCAGGGCCGTGCCGGCCTCCGGCTCGGCCCCAGCTCGGTCGCGACGAGGCGGTAGGCGTCGGCGACCCACTCGGTCAGGAGGGGCCGGGTCTGGCGCGGGTCGATCAGCTTCTCGACGCCGAAGCCCTCCGCCGTTCGGAAGGGAGAGCGGACCGCCTCCAGCCTCTCGCTGATCTCGGCCTTGAGCTTCTGGGGGTCGTCCGCCGCCTCCAGCTCGCGCCGGTAGGCGGCCTCCAGGCCGCCCTCGACCGGGAGGCTGCCCCAGTCCCCGCTGGGCCAGGCGAAGCGCAGGTTGAGGCGCTGCGCGTTGCCGTGGCCGGCGCCCGCCACGCCGAAGACGCGCCGGATGATCACCGAGACGAAGGGGACCGAGGCCTGGTAGATCGCGGCGAGAGCGCGGACGCCGCGGCGGATGGTGCCGGCCTTCTCGGCGTCGACCCCGACCACGAAGCCGGGCTGGTCGACGAGGTGGACGATCGGGAGGTGGAAGGTGTCGGCGAAGTCGACGAAACGAGCCAGCTTGTCGGACGCCGCCGCGGTCAGGCCGCCGCCATAGATTTTCGGTTCGGCGGCGAGCACGGCGACCGGGTAGCCGTCGAGTCGGGCGAGGGCGGTGATCAGGCTCGGCCCGAAGTGACGGCCGAGCTCGAACACCGACCCGGTGTCGAAGACGGCGGCGAGGATCCTCCGCATGTCGTAGGCCTGCCGCCGGTTGCGCGGGACGGCGCTGAGCAGCCACTCGTCGCGCCGCCTCGGGTCATCGCTCGGTTCAGAGCGCGGCGG
>DIZV01000055.1:2086-2510 GCA_002427995.1 Chloroflexi bacterium UBA6019 | reverse complement strand
GCAAGAGGTGCTTCATCACGTTGCTGTAGGCGACGATACCCCCCGCGAAGTGGCGCGAGCTGCCGGGCAGGTCGGTCAGCGCCGCCGCCAGCAGGCCGCCGGTGCAGGACTCGGCGACCGACACCGTTTGGCCCGCTGCCTGGAGGCGATCTGCCAGCCGCCGCGCCAGCAGCTCGACCGACTCCGCTCCACCGGGCGCGCCGCCCGCCAGGGGCAGCGGCTGGATCGCCGGTCGCCGCGGTGGTAGCCCGAGGACGTGACGGAACTTCCAGAGGTAGTCGAGCCCGCTGTAGATGGTCACCAGCAGGGCCAGAGCGACGCCGGAGAGCGCGTAGGGCTCGAGCTCGCCATAGGGCCGCGCCAGGATCAGCAGCGAGATGGCCGCGACCTGGGTCACCGTTTTGGTCTTGCCCCAGCCGCTGGC
>DIZV01000055.1:0-2057 GCA_002427995.1 Chloroflexi bacterium UBA6019 | reverse complement strand
AGGGGCAGCGGCTGGATCGCCGGACGCCGGGGTGGCAGCCCGAGGACGTGACGGAACTTCCAGAGGTAGTCGAGGCCGCTGTAGATGGTCACCAGCAGGGCCAGTGCGACGCCGAAGAGTGCGTAGGGCTCGAGCCCGCCGTAGGGCCGCGCCAGGATCACCAGCGAGATGGCGCCGACCTGGGTCACCGTCTTGGTCTTGCCCCAGCCGCTGGCGGCGATCACCCTTCCCTGGCCGAGGCCGACCGAACGGAGGATCGTGATCAGCAACTCCCGGCTGAAGATCACCACCACGACCCAGGCCGGCAGCATCCCCTCCTGGACCAGCGTCACCAGGACCGCCAGCACGAAGAGCTTGTCCGCGAGCGGGTCGAGGAACTTTCCGAGCTCCGTCACGCTGCCCAGCCGCCGCGCCAGCTGGCCGTCGAGCGTATCGGTGGCGGAGAAGACGAGGAAGAGGGCGGCGGCCCACTGGTCATGCCCGGCGAAACGCGCGACCAGCAGCCAGACCAGGACCGGGATCCCGATCAGCCGGCTCAGGGTGAGCAGGTTGGGGAAGTTCAGGATGCTCCTAAGTTTGGGCCGTGTACTCGCGCGTGATGACACCGTTGCCCATCGCGCCGAGGTCCCTGCCGTTGACGCTGATCAGGGTGGCAACCCCCTTCCCCGTCGTCACCTTGACCCGGCTGCCGCTGAAGCTGAGTGTGGCGCCCGGCTGGAGGATCCTTCCCGCGTCGGCGAACTGCGGCTTGCCGTCGACCGCGACGTCGATCCAGACCGTGTCGGTGACGCTGACCTGCACTGTGGCAACGGCCGCGGCCGGGGTCGGCGCAAGGGGCGAGGGTGAAGGAGACGCGGTCGGCGTGGCCAGCGCGGTGGCCGCGACTCGGGGCGCCGGCGGCGGCGTTCGCACGCTGTCCAGCTCCTTGTAGACATAGCCGGTGAAGGCGAACACGAGCAGTACCAGCCCGACGGCGCCGGCGGCGGGTGCGGTGAGGACCAGGTTGGGCGAGGCCGTCAGCGAGCTCAGGGGGCGGATCGCCAGGGATCCCGACTGCCGGGTTCGGCTCGCCTCGTAGGCCTCGAGCAGGCGTTCGGGGTCGATCTCCAGGTAGCTCGCGTAGGTGCGCAGGTAGCCGCGGGCGTAGACCGGGGCGGGCAGCTCGGCCGAGCGATCCTCCTCGAGGGCGGTGAGGATGTGAAGGCGCACCCGGGTCGCTGAGGCGGCCTGCTCAAGGGTGACGCCCTTCGCCTGGCGTGCCTCGGCGAGGATGCCGCCCAGCGTCACTCTATGCCCAGCCTCTCGAGCAGCTCGTCGACGTCAGGGAGGTTCATCAGGACCTCGCGCGACTTCGAGCCCTGGTACCCGCCGATCACCCGGTGGTCGGCCAGCTGGTCGACGATCCGGCCGGCCCTCGAGTAGCCCACGTTGAACTTGCGCTGGACGAGGGAGACGGAGGCGCCGCCCTCGGCGGCGCACGCCCGCGCCGCGCGCGCGAAGAGGGGGTCGAGCTTGCGCTCCTCGCCGCCCTCGCCGAAACCGCCGACCGCGGCGCCCTCGAGGACCTCCTCCATGAACCGTGGTGTGCCCTGCGCCTTCCACCAGTTGACGATCGCGTCCACCTCCCCGTCGGAGACGAAGGCGCCCTGGATCCGGGCCGGCTTGCCGGCGTCGACGGGCTGGTAGAGCATGTCGCCCCGGCCGAGCAGCTTCTCCGCGCCGCCCGAGTCGAGGATCACGCGGCTGTCGACCTGGGAGCCGACCGCGAAGGCGATCCGGGAGGGGATGTTGGCCTTGATCAGCCCGGTGATGATGTCGGTCGAGGGCCGCTGGGTCGCGACGATCAGGTGGATTCCGACCGCCCGCGCCAGCTGGGCGATGCGGCAGATCAGCTCCTCCACCTCGCCGGCCGCGACCATCATCAGGTCGGCCAGCTCGTCGACGACGATCACGATGTACGGCAGCGGCTTCGCGTTGGCGGTCGCGGCCTTCTCGTTGTAGCCCTGGATGTTGCGGACGCCGAGGCCGGAGAGCAGCTTGTAACGGCGGTCCATCTC
>DIZV01000042.1:590-9993 GCA_002427995.1 Chloroflexi bacterium UBA6019 | reverse complement strand
GCCTCGGCCAGCATCTCCAGGTACTCGTCCTGCTCCTTCTGGGAGGGCCAGGCGGTGCCGTAGATCCGCTGCAGCTGGCGGTTGTGCTCGTCGCCCTTCCAATAGGCACCGGCCGTGCGGAGCAGCTTGAACGCCCGGATCGCGCCCGCGCTGGGCACGTGGGGCCCGCGGCAGAGGTCCAGGAAATCATCTCCGGTCCGGTAGAGCGAGACCTCCTCGCCGGCGGCCACCCGGTCCTCGATCAGCTCCACCTTGTAATCCTGTCCCCTCTCGCGGAAGGTCTCGATCGCCTCCGGCCGGGACTGGTGTTCGTGCCGGAAGGGCAGATCGCGGCCGACGATCGAGCGCATCTTCTTCTCGATCTCCTTGAAGTCATCGGGCGTGAAGACGTGCTCGGAATCGAAGTCGTAGTAGAAGCCGTCCTCGATCGGCGGGCCGATCGCGTACTTGGTCCCCGGCCAGAGCTCGGTGACCGCCGCCGCGAGGACGTGGGCGGTCGAATGGCGGAGCAGGTCGAGCTCGTCCTTCGACTCGTGGTCGTCGCTGTGGGGCATCTGGAACGCTCAGGATAACCAAGGCCGAATGGACATCCGAACCCTCGCCGACAGCATCGGCTACCCGGCCGCCGCGCTCGGGATCCTGATCGAGAGCTCGGGCATCCCCTTCCCCGGCGAGCTGACCCTGGTCGCGGTTGCCGCCTACGCCGGGACCGGGCACCTCAACATCGTGGCCGTGATCGCCCTCGGCGCCCTCGGCGCGATCGTCGGCGGCGACATCGGCTACCTGATCGGGCTGCGCGGCGGAAGGCCCTTCATCTGAGCGGCTGCTCTCGATCTTCCGGCTCGAGGTCGCCCACCTGGCCCAGGCCGAGATGTTCTTCGCGCACCACGGTGACAAGACGATCCTGGTCGGTCGCTTCATCCTCGGCCTGCGGACCTGGGCCAGTGTCTTCGCCGGCGTCGCCCACATGCCCTTCTGGCGCTTCCAGCTCTACAGCGTTCTGGGGGCGGTGCCCTGGGCGATCCTCTGGGGCGTCGTCGGCTACGTGCTGGGCAACAACTGGCCGCTCTTGCTGACGGTCCTGAAAACGGCCGGCTACGGCGGGCTGGTGGTGGCCCTGTTCGTCGGGCTCACGCTTCTAGCTCTCCGTAGACGCGCGACCCGGCCCTAGCCGCGGCCCCCGAGGCGAGCAGCAGCAGAAGGCCCAGGCCGCCGATGACACGGGCCGTCCCGAAGCTGTCGGCGAGAGCCGCGGCGATCAGGATCGGCACCGCGGTGGCGCCGTTGTAAGCGAGGAAGAAGAGGGCGAAGATCCGGCCCCGGACCTCGTCCGTCGTCTGCTCCTGGAGCACTGTCAGCGAGGGGATCAGGAGCGCGCCGAACTCGAGCCCGAGCAGCAGCCCGAAGACCGCCGCGAAGTAGCGGGTGAGCCCGGCCAGGAAGGAGAAGTGGCGGAGCCCGAAGGGCACGCTGGCGAGCATCAGCAGGGTCAGGCCGGTCGCGGCCAGGCTCAGGATCAGAAGCCGGGAGCGGGAGAGCGAGCGGCCGAACTGGCCGACGACGAAGGCGCTGGTGGCGGCGCCGAGGGTCGCGGGAACCAGGATCACGTAGCTGTCCTGGGGCTGGATGCCGATGACCGTCTTGACGTAGGCCGGGGCGAGGGTGAACATCATGAAGAGCACCAGCACGGTCAGGGTCAGCTGAGCGAACGCGATCAGAAGCATCGGCGAGGCGCGCAGGAAGTCGACCGCCTCGCGCACCTCGACGACCAGCTGGTGGGCGTTGCCGCGGGTGCTGTGGTCGAGCCGCGGCTGGTTGCGCGGGATCGTGGCGAGCGCGATCAGCCCGCCCGCGATCGCGAACCCGCCGGCGGCCATCCAGTAGGGCAGGTAGGCGTCGATGCGCGAGAAGACGGGCGCGAGCGCGCCGCCCACGAGCAGCGTCAGGACCATCGAGAGCAGCACCATCGAGTTGGCGGTCAGCAGCGCCTTGCGGGGCAGCAGGGTGGGGATCGCCGCCGCCTCCGCCGGGCTGAAGAACTGGCCCAGGGCGCTGAAGGCGAAGGTGATCACGAGCACGTGGTAGAGGTCGCCGCGGAGGAAGGGGACGAGCTGCGAGAGCGGGATCAGGGTCACGATCGCGCCCCGGCCAAGGTTGGCCCAGACCATCGTCGTCTTGCGGTTGTGGCGGTCCGCGAAAACGCCCGCGAAGGGCGGCAGGAAGAGCGCCGGCAGGGTGTAGGAGAGGAGCGTCACGGCGACGTGGGTGTTCGCCCCGGCGAGGTTGTAGGCCAGGATGATGAGGGAGAACATCACGAACTTGTCGGCCGACTGGGAGAACAGCTGGGCGAACCAGACGAGCCGGAAGTCGGTCCGCGCGAGGACGTAGCGGAAGCCTTCGCCGCCCTCGAGGCCGGTCAGGGTCTCCATCGGGTCCGGCAAGCTTAACCGCGGCCTTCGAAGGCCCGATAGAGGGCCTCCCACTCGTCCAGCTGGAGCGTCTGTGGCCGCCGCCGGGGGTCGATCCCGGCCTGGCCCAGCCGCTCCCCGGCCTCTCCGCCGGCGATCCGGGCCAGGGTGCCACCGAGCTGTTTACGGCGGAATTGGAAGAGCCGCTCGGCGAAGCGAAAGAACGCCGTCAGGTCGGCGACCTGGACGGCGGGCCGCGGCCGGACCGCCAGCACGACCAGGGCCGAGTCCACGGCGGGTGCGGGCCGGAACGCCTCCCGGGGCAGGAGGAAGCGCAGCTCGGGGACCGCGAAGACCTGCACCGCCAGCGTCGCGAGGCTCCAGTCGCCGGGTTCGGTCCAGCGCTCCGCGACCTCCTTTTGGACCACCAGCGAAACGGTCCGGGGGGGGTCCGGTCGCTCCAGCAGCCGGGGCAGCAGGGCGCCCGTCAGGTAGTAGGGGATGTTGCCGGCCACCACCGCCACGGGGGGCAGGGGCAGCTTGAGCACGTCGCCCTCGAGGACCTCCACCCGGGGGTCCTCGCCGACGACCTCGCGGAGCACGTTGAGGAGCCGGCGGTCGATCTCCACCGCGATGACCCGGGCCGCCCGGGCGGCGAGCGCGACGGTCAGCGTGCCGGGCCCCGCGCCGACCTCGAGGACGGCGTCGGAGCTGCCGACGCCGGCCGCTTCCGCCACCCGGTCGCGCAGGCCGGCGTCGACCAGGAAGTTCTGCCCCAGCCGGTGCGAGGGCCGGAAGCGGTGGCGCGCGAAGAGCGCCTCCAGCGTGCCCGGGTCAGCGGGGTCCAGCAGCCTAGCCGGCCAGCACGTAGATGGTCAGCTGGCGGCGGCCCCATTGAATGGCCTCGTCGCAGGTCAGCCAGACGTCGATCAGGGTCCCCTTGATGGCGCCGCCGGTGTCGACCGCCAGGCCGTAGCCGTAACCGGGCACGTAGAGACGGCTGCCGAGCTTGATCACGGTCGGGTCGACGGCGATGCTGCCCGGGCCGGCCTGGGTACCGGTCGCCGTGCGGCCGGTGAGGCAGTAGCTGGTGGCGCTGCCGGCGATCGCCTGCGCGTAGGCCACCGTCGGGGCGGCCGGCAGCGGCAGCGGCGCGGCGGCGCTGCCCACCCGCAGCACGCGATCGCTGGGCTGGCTGGTCATCTGGCTCACCGGCTCCGAAAGAAGTACGACCCCGTCGGCCAGCGACTCGGCGAAGACCTGGGTCAGCGCCCCCTCGGTGCCCGGCGCGTCGACCACGGTCACCCCCAATGGCAGGTTGGGGTCGGCCACCTGCCGGACCCGGAAGGGGATCGCGACCACCGCTGTCCGCAGCCGCTCCGAGAAGCTGACCACGCGACCGTCGTAGATCCTCGACTCCTCGCGCAGCCGAGAGGGCCGGGTGCTGAAGGCCGCCGGCCCGACGGCCGCGGGCGCGCCGAGGATGGTCGCGACCGGGGTCGCCGGACCCGAGGCCACGCCCACCGTCGGAACCAAATAGCCGATTGCCAGGGCTACCGAACCAAAGGCGAAAAGGCCCTTGAGGCGGATGCGCCCCTGTTCAACCCCCAAAACCCGGACGGGAAGGTATCACCGGAGGCGGGTGAAAAGCGAGAGGGCATTGCGCCATTCGATCTCCGCCAGCTCAGCCGGCGAGATGCCGCGCACCTCCGCCACCACCCGCGCGGTGTCGACCAGGAAGGCCGGGCGGTTCTGCCTCTCCCGCTTGCGGGCCGCCGGCAGGCCGAAGGGGGAGTCGGTCTCGAGCAGGAGCCGGTCGGCCGGGCAGCGGCGGACGACCTCGCGCAGCTCGGCCCGGGTCGCCCGGGTCACGATCCCGGCGAAGGAGAGGTGGAAGCCGAGGTCGAGGAACCGTTCGGCCCACTCCCAGTCGAGCGCGAAATAGTGCATGACCCCGGTCAGCCCGGGCCGCGCTCGGAGCACGCGGTGGACCAGATCGGCGGACTCCCGGACGTGGACGCAGACGGGCAGTCCCTGCTCCAGGGCCAGGTCGCAGAGGCTGCCGAACCAGCCCAGCTGCCGCTCCATCGGGGCGTACTCCGGATCGGGGCTGCCGTCCAGCCCCACCTCGCCCACGGCGACGACGCGGGGTTCGCGGAGGAGTTCCCGGAAGGCGCCGAGGTCGGGGTCGGCGGAGTTCCCCGGGTGGTGGCCGGCGGCCGCGAAGACCGCCTCGTGGCCGCCGGCCAGGGCCAGAGCTCCGCGGCTGGTCGCGAGGTCGGTGCCGACGGCGAGGAGCCGGGTGACGCCCGCCTCGACCGCCTCGGCGACGGCGGCGGCCGGGTCGACGACCTCCTCCAAGTGGAGGTGGGTGTCTACGAAGGGCATCCGGAGATGACCACTGTGAACTCGCCCTTCGCCTTCGTCGCCAGTTCGGCGAGCGCCTCGGCGGCGGTACCCCGCACCACCTGCTCGTGGAGCTTGGTCAGCTCCCGGCCGACCAGCAACCGCCGCTCCGGGAGGACCTCGGCGAGCACGGCCAGCGACCTGAGCACCCGGTAGGGCGAGTCGAACGCGACCGCGGGCCGGGCCTCGGCCAGGAGAGACTCGAAGAGGCGCCGCAGCTCCCCCGGCTTGCGGGGCAGGTAGCCCAGGAAAACATGGCCCTCTCCCGTGAACCCGCTGATCGAGAGCGCCGCCGTCACCGCGCTCGGGCCGGGGATCGGGACCACCCGGTGGCCCGCCTCCACCGCCGCCGCCACCAGGCGCTGGCCGGGGTCGTTGACGCCGGGCGTGCCGGCGTCGGTCACGAGCGCGACGTCGCCCTCCTCCAGCGCCCGGAGCACAGCCGGCAGACCGCGCCGCTCGACCGGGGCGCGGTAGCTCAGGAGCGGCTTGCGGACGCCAATCCGCGCCAGTAGGCGGGAGGTCACCCGGGTGTCCTCGGCCGCGATCGCGGCGACCTCGCCGAGCACCCTGACGGCCCGGGCCGTCAGGTCCTCCAGGTTGCCGATCGGAGTGCCGACGACGAACAGGGTGCTCATCGCGAGCGGGCGGTCTCGGCCAGCCAGCTTTCGATCCGTTCCCCAACGCCGGTCACCGGCCCGGTATACATCGCGGCCCGCGGCAGGACCTCGATGAAGGCGCGCCCGTAATCGCGGCTGGAGATCCGGTTGTCGAGGATGACGACCGCGCCGCGGTCGCTGTTGCGCCGGATGAGACGCCCGAAGCCCTGCTTCAGCTTGAGCGCCGCCATCGGCAGCGCGTAAAGGGCGAAGGAGTCGGCCACCTGCTCGGCCCGGGCGGCGAAGACCGGCTCGGTCGGCACTGGGAACGGCAGCCGGACCATCACGACGCAGGAGAGCCGGTCGCCCGGGATGTCGATGCCCTCCCAGAAGCTGGCCGTCCCCAGCAGGAGCGCCCGCTGGCTCTCCTCGAACGACTTCAGCACCTGGCGGCGCTGGCCGTCGAGGCCCTGGCCGAGGATCAGGATGTCGTCGAGGTCGTGCCGCTGCTTCAGCTCGAAGTAGGTGTCGCGGAGCTGGCGGTGGGAGGTGAAGAGGGCCAGGGTCCGGCCCCCGATCCGGCCGGCGATGTCAGCCACGACCCGGACCACGGCTGCGCCGAAATCCTCCGACTGAGGTTCGGGCAGGCCGGAGGGCAGGCAGACCAGCGCCTGGTTCAGGTAGTCGAAGGGCGAGGCGAGGATCAGCATCTCGGGCTCCCGCTCCAGGCCCACCCGCTGCCGGAAGTAGTCGAAGGTGCCGCCGACGGCGAGCGAGGCGGAGGTGAAGACGACCGACTGGCGGGGATCGAAGACGTGCTCGCGGAGCAGGCCGCCGACGTTGAGCGGGGCGGCGCGAAGGACCGCGTCGGCGGCGCGCGAGATCTGGCTGAACCAGTAGACCTGGTTCGCGTCGGGTTCCAACAGAGCCTCCCGGATCAGCTCCCGCGCCTCGGCGACGCGGGTCCGGATGATCTCCATCTCGCGGAGGTCGGCGTCCGGCTCGTCGCCCCCGAGCCAGTCGCGGCCACCGGCGACGGCGCGCCGGAGCCGGGCGTCGAGGCCGGCCAGCGCGGTCGAGACAGCGCTGGCCAGCTCTGCCAGCCGCGGCCACCCAGGGGCGGTGCGGACGACCGGGCCGAGCCTGACGGCGTCGTCCCGCCGTCCGGCGTCGGGCAGCAGCGACCCGACCAGCTCGGCAGCGTGCTCGAAGAGCGCCACAACGCGGCGGCGGGCGTCCTCCGCCAGCGCCGGCGCCCCGGCCAGCTCCTCGCCGGCGCCCAGCCGAGGCTGCGCGGCGACGGCCGTGATCAGGGTACTGAGACGCTCCAGCAGCGCCACCAGGGCGGGGCCGTCGGCCTCCCGCCGGAGGCCCTGGGTGGCGGCGTCCTCGAGGTGGTGGGCCTCGTCGACGACCAGGTGCTCGAAGGCGGGCAACACACCTCCGCCCTGGGCGGCGTCGGCGAGCAGGAGGGCGTGGTTGACGACCACCAGGTCGGCCCGCTCGGCCTCGGCCCGGGCGCGGTGGACGTAGCAGTCCTCGGCGGTGCAGAAGACGCCGACGCAGTCCATAGGGTCGGAGGCGACCCGCGCCCAGAACACCTCCTCTTTGCCCTGCAGCCGCAGCTCGGAGCGGTCGCCGCTGTCCGTCCGGTTGAGCCAGGCGAGCACCTTGAGCTTGAAGCGGAGCCCCTCCGAGTCGGGGCAGGGCTCGGCCAGGTAGCGCCGCCAGCGCCGCAGCGAGAGATAGTTCGAGCGGCCCTTGAGGAGGACCGCGTCGAACTCCCAGGGCAGCCACTCCCGGAGGAAGGGCAGGTCCTTGCCGAGGAGCTGCTCCTGGAGGGTGTGGGTCGCGGTCGAGACGATCACCTTCTCCCCCCGGGCGAGCGAGCGGGCGATGGCGGGGATGAGGTAGGCGATGCTCTTGCCGGTGCCGGTGCCGGCCTCGACCACGAGGCGGCCGCCGCGCTCCATGATCTGGGCGACCGCGACCAGCATCTGGAGCTGGGACTCGCGGTGCTCGTATTCCGGGAAGGCGGCGGCGAGAGGGCCCTCCGGCAGCAGCAGCCCGGCCATCTGCTCGGGGTTCCAGTCGATCGGCTCGCGCTCCGCGCGGGAATGCCGGTGGTGGCCGTCGCGGAGCTGCCGCTCGCTCGCCGGGGCGGACGCGGTGAGCGCCTCCGCGAAGAAGCGGGCGATCGGCCAGCCGTAGGGCGCGACCAGGGCGAGCATCGATTCCTTGAGCGGCTCGTCGAGCCCGGCGGCGACCTCGCGGAGGCGGAGCAGCAGCTGCCGGGTGGCGTCGGCGTCGTCCAGGGCCCGGTGGGGCCGAGGCTGCTCGAGGCCCAGCTCGAGAGCCAGCGCCGGCAGGCTGTGGCTGGGCGAGCCGGGGAGCAGGATCCGCGCCAGGTGGAGCGTGTCGAGGATCTCGGTGCCGTCCGGCCAGAGCCCGGCGGCGACCAGGAAGTCGATGTCGAGCGAGGCGCCATGGCCGACCGCCTCGCGGCCCCGGAGGAGGTCGGCGAGGGCCGCCAGCACCGGCGCCGCCGGTCCCGCGCCGCGAAGCTGGGCGGGGTCGATCCGGGTCAGCCGCAGCACCGCCTCGGGGACCGAGCGGCCGGGGTCGACCAGTTGCTCGAGCCGGCCCAGGATCTGCTCGGGCGTGAAGGCGACCGCTCCGACCTCGATCACCCGGTCGTGGGTCGGGTCGAGGCCGGTCGTTTCGAGGTCGAGGGCGACGTACTCGGGCACTGGCAGGATTCGGTCCGGCCGGATTCTACGGCGTGCCGCGAACCGGGTTCGGGCCCAGATCAAAAGCCGAGGTCGAAACGTTATAGTTCCCGGTGCCAATGGAGGCCGGAACCCTGAGCAAGCCCAAGACCCTCGAATCGCTGAACCTCAAGCGCGACCTGGTCTCCAGCCTCGTCCTGCGGACCCTCGCTTTCAGCGACCGCATGAGCGGAGCAGCCCTCGAGCGACGGCTGGGCCTGCCCTTCGAGACCATCAAACCCCTCATCGCCGAGTTCGACAAGGCACAGCTGGTCACCTCACCCGGCTTCTCGGCCGAGACCGGCCTCGACGGCATGACGATCGACGAGCGCACGGCCTACGAATGCAGCACCGCGGGGCGCGCGCGCGCCGCCGAGCTCTCCTCGGTCCAGACGCGCTACCTGGGTCCCTGCCCGGTCAACTACGACGACTACGTCACGCTGGTCCTCTCGCAGGTTTCGACCAACGCCAAGATCACCGACGCCATGCTCAAGAAGGCCCTGGGTGAGCTGGAGCTGGAGCAGCACGTGATCGACTGCATCGGCGGCGCGATGGTCTCCCGGGCGTCGCTCTTCATCTTCGGCGCCCCCGGCAACGGCAAGTCGACGATCACCGAGCGGATGGCCCTCCTGATGGGCGCCCCGATCGAAGTCCCCTACGCGGTCGCCGTGGGCGAGGAGATCATCCGCCTGATCGACCCCGTCTACCACAAGCCCGCCGATGGCGAGCAGCCCGAGGACAAGCGCTTCATGCGCTGTGAGCGGCCGGTGGTGACCGCCGGCGGCGAGCTCCAGATGCACCAGCTGGACCTGGTCTACGACACCCAGAACCGCTATTACGAGGCGCCTCTGCAGTGGAAGGCGAACGCGGGCGTCTTCGTGATCGACGACTTCGGCCGCCAGGAGGTCCCTCCGATGCGGCTCCTGAACCGCTTCATCGTCCCGATGGAGAAGAAGTACGACTACCAGGACCTCTCCGCCTCCGGTCGCAAGATCCAGGTGCCCTTCCTGGCCCAGGTCGTCTTCTCGACCAACCTCTCCCCCGCCTCTTTGGTGGACGAGGCCTTTCTGCGCCGGATGGCCTACAAGATCGGCGTCGGCAACCCGACGCCGGAGGCCTACTCGCGGATCCTGAAGTACGAGTGCGACAAGAACGGGGTCGTCTTCGATGAGCGTGCCCTGCCCTACCTGCTCCAGCTCTACGGCAAGAAGCCGCTGCGCGG
>DIZV01000042.1:0-279 GCA_002427995.1 Chloroflexi bacterium UBA6019 | reverse complement strand
CGACGCCTGCTTCAACCCCGCCCTCGGTGGCCTGACCGAGGACGACTGGGCCCAGCCTCCGACGAGCTGAGCTCCAGCGGCTGACGGAGCTCGCCGACCCTCTTCCGCCAGGCGGAGAGGTCCGAGAACTCCCCCCGCAGCTCCTCCGGCAGCAGCTCGGCGACCGCCAGCAGGATCGCGTCGGCCGCGTCCTGGTGGTCGACCCGGCGCCCGTCCGGTCGCCGGGCGGCGATCCGGGAACGGCTCACCGAAATCCAGCCGCAGGGGGCCCCGGCGCGG
>DIZV01000003.1 GCA_002427995.1 Chloroflexi bacterium UBA6019 | reverse complement strand
AGCCCGACGATCTGGTTGCGTCGGAGGCCTGGCGGCAACTCGGAGAGCGTCTTCGGCCCCGAGCTCGGCGTGAGCCTCGTCGATCTCGGGCTGGTCTACGGGCTGGACGTCAAGGACGGCGAGGTCCACGTCGCGATGACCCTCACCACACCCGGCTGCCCCATGAGCGAGAGCATGCCGGACGCGGTGGAGAGAGCGCTGCTGTTGATCCCGGGCGTGTCCCGCGTGTCGGTCGACCTGGTCTGGGAACCGCCCTGGGAGCCGGAAATGATGGCCGAACGCGCCCGGCGTGAGCTCGGTTGGATGTGATTGGAGGTATGAGATGGCGACTTTGGATGTTCGGCCGATGATGGCCGCGGGAAGCGAGCCCTTTGATGCGATCATGGGCGTGGTCGGGGGCCTCAACCCGGAGGAGGTGTTCGAGCTCTTCGCCCCTCTCGACCCGATCCCCCTCTACCAGGTCCTGGGTGCACAGGGTTTCAGCCATGAGACCGAGGCGCTGGGCGGCGGAGACTACCGGATCGTCTTCCGCCGCGAGGTGGCCTGACGGTGACGCTCGAGCAATCGACGGCGTTCGTTGGCCGGTCGGCCGAACTGGCCAAGTTCTCAGCGGAAGGCTTTGGACGGCGGACGCTCGCTGAGACCGATCACCTTCGGGTGGTGCTCGCGGCGCTTGAGGACGGCCAGGAGATCCCCCTCCACGCACCACCGCTCGACCTGGTGATGACGATCGTTGAGGGGACCGGCCAGGTCATGGCCGGCGCCAGCGTCCACCCCGTGCGGGCCGGGGACGTGGTCGTCATCCCGGCCGGAGAGACGCGTGGACTGCGCGCCGTCGGCGGTCGGCTGGTGGCGGTCAACGTGGTCAGCCCACCGCCCGGGCCAGGCGACCACTCCCACGCAGCCGCGCCCTGGCCGGCGGAGGAGGAGGCCCCCGACGTGGCGGCTCTCATCCTGGCCGAGCACAGCGGGCTCTTCCCGCACCTGACGGACCTGGGTAGCCTGGCGGCGGACTCCGCCCGGCTCGACGACCACAGTCTCCACGCGCGTCTCCAGGAAGTCCTCGGTTTCCTTCGGGATGGCCTGCTGCCACACGCCGCCGAGGAGGAGCGCTCCGTCTACCCGGCCGCGGAACAGATGCTGCGGGCGGTGGGCGGTGCGACTCGAACGATGTCCACCGATCACCGCTTCATCGGCCAGATGGTGGCGGAGCTGGAGGGCATCGAGAAAGGCTCCCTCTCCGAAACCGAGCGGGAACGCGTTCGCCGCCTGCTGTATGGCCTCCAGGCTCTGCTCGAGGTCCACTTCACGAAGGAGAACGAGGTTTACGTCCCGCTCCTGAACCGCCTTTCGGCAGCCGAAAGGCGGGCGCTTCACGCCCGTCTCTCCGGCGGGGAGCACGGGCACCAGGAGGTAACTTGAGTTGGCAGAGCTCACCTTCACAAGCAAGCTGACCTGGTCCGGTGGCAGGTTGAGCCGCGGCCTCGTCGAAGCCGGGGGCGAGATGTTTCAGTTCTCGGTACCCGCGGCCATGGGCGGCCTGGGCGCGGGAACCAACCCGGAGGAGCTGCTGCTGAGCGCAGTGGGCTCCTGCTACACCGCGACCCTGGCCGCGATCCTCGAGGCGGGGCAGTTGCCGGCGGCGGCGCTCGAGGTGAGGGTCGACGGTTCCATCTCTGACTATCCAGGCCCGGCCGCTCGGGTCTCAGCGATCACCGTCAACCCGACCTTCGCAGGGATCGAATCCAGCCGACGGCCCGAGTACGCGGGGGCGGCCGGCAGGGCGCGCGAGAGGTGCTTCATCGGCAAGCACCTGGGTCCCCAGGTGACCTATCGGGTGGGGGAGATCGGGTTCGCGGAGGCACCGGTGGCTGCCGCAGACGTGCTTGACGTGCGAGCGCTGCCACCGGCGAGGCGCCATGAGTTGATCTTCAGCAAGCTCGATCAGCTGGGCGCCGGAGCTGGAATCACGCTCGTCAACGACCATGATCCCAAGCCTCTTCGCTACCAGCTCGAGGCCACCAAGCCGGAGCAGTTCAGCTGGGACTACCTGGAACAGGGGCCCGATGCATGGCGGGTACGCATCGCTCGGATCGCCTGAACCGAGGAGGGTTTCGGCGCTCTTCGGCTCAGATGCCGAGGTAAGCCTTTCGTACCCCGGGGTCCTCGCGGAGCGTGGCAGCCGGGCCGCTCATCGCCACGCGGCCGTTCTCGAGCACATAGCCGCGGTCGGCCGCTTCAAGCGCGACCAGGACGTCCTGCTCGACCAGGAGCATCGTGGTGCCGCCCTGGTTGATTTCGCGCGCCACCTCGATCAGCCGCTCCACGACTTTGGGTGCCAGGCCGAGGGAGAGCTCATCTATCATCAGCAGCCTCGGCCGGGCCATGAGGCCGCGCCCGATGGCGACCATCTGCTGCTCGCCCCCGGAGAGGTTGGCCGCATCGCGGCCGAGCTTGTCCGCCAGAGCGGGGAAATAGCCGAGCACCCGCTCCAGGTCGGCGCGCACCTCGCGATCCCGCCTGAGGTACGCGCCGAGCATCAGGTTGCGCTCGACGGTCAGGGTCCCGAAGAGGCGCCGGCCCTGCGGCACATGGGCGATCCCAGCTTTGACCACGGCCTCCGGACGAGCACCGGTGATGTCGACGCCGTTCAGGGAGACCGTACCCGCGGTCGGCCGGACGAGCCCGCTCAGAGTTCCCAGGAGGGTCGACTTGCCGGCGCCGTTGGCCCCGATCACGGCGATCAGCTCGCCCTCAGCCACGTCCATGTCGATGCCGAACAGGACGGGGCCGGCGCCGAAGCCGGCGGTCAGCCCGCGGACGCGGAGCAGGGCCTCAGCCACCGCGCTGCTGGCGGGCGTACCGCTCTCCCAGGTAGGCCTCGATCACGCGTTCGTCGCGCAGGACCTTGCTGGGCTCGCCCTCGGCCAGCACCTGCCCGAAGTGGAGCACGATGGCCCGGTCGCAGACGCCGACGATCACCCGCATCACATGCTCGATGAGGACGATCGTCACGCCGGTGGCATGGACCGCGCGGACCATCTCCAGTGCCTCGTCGATCTCGACATGGTTGAGGCCGGCCATCACCTCGTCGAGGAGGAGCAGCCTGGGGTTGGTCGCAACCGCCCGGGCGACCTCCAGCCGCTTCCGGTCGGGGATCGTGAGAGCGGTGACGGGAAGTGCCGACTTGTGGGCGAGCCCGACCAGCTCGAGCACCTCGTCTGCCCGCTCGAAAGCCTGCCGGGGAGGGAGATGAGCCTCGGTGCTGCCGAAGAGCGCGCCGATGGCCGCGTTCTCTCGCACGGTCATCGACTGGAATGGCTTGACGACCTGGAAGGTGCGGCCGATGCCGAGTCGCGCGACCCGATGGGGCGCCATCCCGGCGATCGATGCGCCCTGCCAGCGGATGTCTCCGCCATCGAGCCGGTAGACGCCGCTGATGCAGTTGAGCAGGGTGGTTTTGCCAGCCCCGTTGGGACCGATGATCCCGAGAATCTCGCCCTTCGCGGCGGAGAAGGTCACCCCGTCGAGCGCGGCCACGCCACCGAAGCGCTTGGTGACGTTGCTCAGCTCGAGCAGCGCAGCCGCGGCTGGGCCGGCCACGCTCAAACCGAGGTCTCCCGGAGGGATCGTCTTAAGAAGGAGAGGCTGAAGCGGCTCTGCCCCCCGAAGAAGTCGATCACGCCGCGGGGCACGAAGACGACCGTCACCACCAGGAGCAGGCCGAGGATCACCTGGGCGACGATCGGGCGGGCGTCGGCCGGCACGAAGGGAAGGTCCGCCGAGATCGGCAGCGAGCCGCTCAGGAACTGGATCAAGAGCTGGAGGGCGACAGCTCCAGCGACGGGTCCGAAGAGGGTGCCGGCGCCCCCGACGAGAGCCATCAGGATCATCTGGATGTTGTATTCGATGGGGAATACGTTCTCCTGGTTGATGAACACGTTCCACTGGGCGAAGATCCCCCCTGCCAGCCCGGTCAGCGCCGCCGAGAGGGCGAAGGCGGCCACCTTGTAGGCGGTCGTGTTGACGCCCATCACCGACGCCGCCTCCTCGTTCTCCCGGATCGCGATCAGCCCGTATCCGAACCGGCTCCGAAGCACCCACCAGGTGATGCCGACGGTCAGCGCGCCGGCCGCGACCATCAGGTAGAAGAAGAGTAGGTCGCGGTAGTCAGAGCGGAAGATGGGCAGGAAGAGCCCGGAGGCGCCGCCGAAGACGGGCTTGGAACCCATCTCCAGGTTCTGGATCACCTCGCCCACGGCAACGCTGACGCCGAGGCTTGCGACGGCGAAGTAGTGGCCTCGGAGCCGGAGCAGCGGCACGCCGATGAGCGCGGCGAAGGCCGCCGCGGCGGCCGGCGCCACGGTGAGCGCGAGGAAGAGAGGCCAATGCGCCCGAGCCACCAGCATCCCGCAGGTGTACGCGCCGATGCCGAAGAAGGCGACGTTACCGAAGGCCGCGTACCCCGTGAGCCCGCCGATGATGTTCCAGGCCGAGGCCATGACCACGAACATCGCGATGATGGTCGCGATCCGGAACCAGAGCTTGTCGGCCAGCAGCGGCAGGCCCGCGCTCTGGGCCGCGTCGAGCGAGGTGAGAGGGGCGGCCAGGGCGTACACCAGGACCACCGCGCCGAGCACCAGGAAGATCCGCCGCCAGCGCTGCCCGGCTCGATCAGGGAGGCTGCGAAAGCCGGTCACCGGAGTCGCCCGATGAGGCCTTGCGGCCGGACCACGAGGACCAGCACCAGGAGGCCGAAGGCGATCGCGTTGGCGTAAACCGACCCGGACCCGGGGATGCTCTGGGCGAAGACCTCGATGAGCCCGAAGAGGAGGCCGCCGAGCACCGTCGCACTGACGCGGCCGAGGCCACCGAGGATCACGACCACGAACGCCTGCAGCGTGTAAGGCTCGCCCGCGGTGGGCGTGATCGCCTGGATGAGGCTGATCAGGCCGCCGGCAACTCCGGCGCATGCCGCTCCGATGGCGAAGGTGAGCGCATAGGTGTGGCGGAGGTCGATGCCGACCAGCTGGGCCGCATCGCGGTCGGCGCCGACCGCCTGGATGGCGAGGCCGGTACGGGTGCGGTTGAGGAGGAAGGCCAACCCGGCGGCGAGCAACAACGCCACGGCCAGGGCTGCCAGCCGGGTGTAGGGGATGACCAACGGACCGATCTCGATGCCGGAGCCGGAGTAGGAGGGCGTGACCGACCGGAAGTCGGACTTGAAGATGAGGAGGAGGACGTTGATCACGATCAGGTTGATGCCGAAGGTGAGGAGGAAGGTGAAGAGCAACGGCGCCCGGATCACCCGGTTGATCACACCTCGCTGAATGACGTAGCCGAGAGCGAAGAGGATAACGGCGTCGATCGGCAGAGTCAGGAAGGGGTCGAGGTGGTAGGCCGTGAACAGCTGCCAGGTGATGTAGCCGCCCACGATGACAAGGGCGCCGTGGGCGAGGTTGACGATGTTCAACACTCCCCAGACGAGGCCGAAGCCCACCCCGACGGCGACATAGACGCCGCCTGCCAGCAGGCCGAGGATCACCAGTTGGGCGAAGTTGCCCACTGGTCAGACGGTTACCGCTGGTCCCAGGGAGGCGTCGGGTACTTGGCCGGCACGTCGGCCACGTTGGGCGGATAGACCGTGTGGTGAACGCCGGCCTGGATCTGTTCGACGACCATCGGCTTGTAGATGTTGATGCCCCGGCTGTCGAACTTGATCTGGCCGAAGAAGGTCGTCACGTCGAGTTTGGCGAGGGCGTC
>DIZV01000109.1:6466-12623 GCA_002427995.1 Chloroflexi bacterium UBA6019 | reverse complement strand
TCGATCATGTCCGCGACCATCCCTCCCAGCGCCAGCAGCTCAGGTCGATTGGAGGTTGACGTAGCTGGCGCTCCGGAACTTCACCCGGCGCGGTTTGTGGGTGCCGTCGGAGACCAGGTAGCAGCCGTTCTCTCCGTGGCCCGACTCGGTCGCGGCGTAGGAGTCCCCGACCGGGGGCGAGTAGCCCTCGGTGAAGAGCTTGAAATGGTGGATCAGCGCCTCCATCGAAGTGTCTAGCTCCTCCCGCGGAGGCGGCAGCAGCTTGCGGTCGTCGACGTTGACCGGCCCGTCGGGCAGGGTGTCGAGCGCCTGGCGGAGGATCTTCACCGACTCTCGCAGCTCCTTGATCCGGACCTGGTACCGGGCATAGCAGTCGCCGGAGGTCTGCACCGCGGCTTCGAATTGGTACTTCTCATAGCCGGAGTAGGGGGCGTTCTTGCGGAGGTCCCAGTTGACGCCGGAGCCGCGCAGCATGGGGCCGGTCATGCCCAGCCGGAGCGCATCCTCGCGGGAGAGGTAGCCGATGCCCTGGGTGCGGAGCTTGAAGATCGGGTTCTCGCTGAGCAGGGTTTCGTACTCGTCGATGCTGTCCGGGTAGCTGGTGACGAACGTGTCGCACATCTCCAGGAAGCGCGGGGTGGCGTCGGCGAAGACACCACCGGGCCGGATGTAGGAGGTGTGCATCCGAAATCCCGAGATCTCCTCGTTGAGGTCGAGGATCTTGTCCCGTTCGCGAAGGCAGTACCAGAGCATGGAGATGGCACCCATCTCGAGGCCGCTGGTGCCAAGCCAGATCATGTGGGAGGAGATCCGGCAGAGCTCGCACATGATCACGCGCAGCGCCTGCGCCCGCTCCGGCACCTCCACCCCCATCAGCTTCTCGACCGCCATCGCGTAGCTCAGGTTGTTGAAGAGCGGCGAAAGGTAGTCGTGGCGGTCGGTAACCGTCACCGCCTGCTGGT
Source organism: Chloroflexi bacterium UBA6019 (assembly GCA_002427995.1). Lineage (GTDB taxonomy): Bacteria > Chloroflexota > Dormibacteria > Dormibacterales > Dormibacteraceae > UBA6019. The sequence goes on along the minus strand of DIZV01000109.1, from coordinate 11,661 downwards.
AGCGGAGGGACTCGGCGGTCTTCTCGATCCCGGTGTGGAGGTAGCCGACCACCGGCCGGATCTTGCGGATCACCTCGCCATCGAGGTCGACGATCAGCCGCAGCACGCCGTGGGTCGAAGGGTGGTGGGGCCCGAAGTTGACGGTCAGGATCTGCTCGTTCGGTGCCGGCGATCCCTCCTGGCTGATCGTGATGCCGCTCGGCGTCGTGGTCTCGGTGCTCATGCCTTGACCGGTGCGGTCTGCCATTCCTCGTGCTCCTGCGAGAACTCGACCGGGTCGCCGCCGACCGGGTAGTCACGCCGCAGCGGGTGGCCCACCCAGTCGTCGGGCAGCAGGATCCGGGTCAGGTCGGGGTGGCCGTTGAAGCGGATCCCGAACAGATCCCAGACCTCGCGCTCGTCCCAGTTGGCGGGCCCGAAGAGGTCGTGGGCGGAGTCGATCGAGGGGTCGTCCGCGGTCAGGAAGGCGCGGATTCGGAGCAGCCGGTTGCGCTCCATGTCGCGCACCTCGTAGACGATCTCGAAGCGCGGCGGCTCGCCCTCCCAGGGGCCGGTGTGGGGAGGCATGCCATCGGTGCGGGCCAGGTGGTCGACGCAGGTTATGAAGGCGAAGAAGCGGTAGCCGTCCGCCTGGGCGGCCAGCAGCGCCTCGCGGATCCGGGCCGCCGGGACTGTCACCCAGTCGTCGCCGGCGGTGACGCCGTGCTCGACCGCGATCCTGCCGAGATCGCCCTTGCTGCCCAGTCTCGCCGGGCTCACAGCTTGGGGGTGATCCCCTGTGCCTTGATCTTCTCCTGCAGGATGGTGATCCCGTTGATCAGGTCCTCCGGCCGCGGTGGGCAGCCGGGAACGTAGACGTCGACGGGGACGATCTTGTCGACGCCCTGGAGGAGCGCGTAGTTGTTGAAGACGCCTCCGGTCGAGGCGCAGGCGCCCATCGAGATCACCCACTTGGGATCGGGCATCTGGTCGTAGACCTGGCGGAGGACGGGCGCCATCTTCTGGCTCACCCGGCCCGACACGATCATCAGGTCCGACTGCCGTGGGCTGGCCCGGAAGGCCTCCGACCCGAAGCGCGCGATGTCGTTGCGGGCGCCGGCGATATGCATCATCTCGATCGCACAACAGGCCAGTCCGAACTGGGCGGGCCAGACCGAGTTGCCCCGGCCCCAGCCGACCACCCGGCCGATGGTGGTCGTGATGATGTTGTCGCCGAGCGCCTCGCCGAGGTCTTCTAGTCCCATCGCGCTACTCCCAATCGAGGCCGCCCTTGCGCCAGATGTGGGCGAGGGTGATGAGGAGGATCAGCATGAACACGAACATCTCGATCAATCCGTACCAGCGAAGCCGGTGGAGGATGACGGCCCAGGGATAGAAGAAGACCGCCTCGATGTCGAAGATGATGAAGAGCATCGCGGTGAGGTAGTAGCGGACCGACATCCGGTGCCGGGCCGGGGTGGTCGGAACGATGCCCGACTCGTACGCCTGGAGCTTGCGGTGGTTCGGCCGGGAGGGCCCGACCACGAAGGAGAGGCCGACCAGCAGGGCGACGACAAGGGTGCTGATGACGAGGAAGATCAGCAGAGGGCCGTAGTCGGAAAGCAGGTTCGATTCTCCCCCTTCGATGGGCTGGTCAGGCAGTTACCGGCGCTGATTTTATCAACCGGCGCCATTCGGCCCGGCTAGGCGTCGGTCCGCTTGAACTTGACCCGGGTGCCGTGGCTCAGCGTGGCGTCGACCGGGCAGTACTTGTTGACCGCCATGTCGAGGGCATTCTCCACCAGCTGCTTGTCGTGCTTGCCGTCCCAGCCGACCTTGAAGTTGATCCGGATCTCGGTGAAGGCGTGCGGCCACTCCTTCTCCTGGTCGCCCTCAACCTCCACGTCGAGCGACTTGAAGGGCTGCCGGAACTTCTTGAGGAGGAGGACGGCATTGACCCCGGTGCAGGCACCGAGCGCGCCGAGGAGCATCTCGGTGGGCCGCATCCCCTCATCGTCACCGAAGACCGGCGGCTCGTCAGCGATGGCGGTGTGGCCGGAGTTGGAGTGGATTTCGAACTTGACTTTCTGGCCAGCCCAGCGCGCGACCGCTTTCTGCATGATTCTGTTCTCCGAATATGAGCAAGGACGTGCGCAAGGCGTTTGCCCCGGTTGCGGCAAATTATGTGACCTCCAGCTTCCACGCGAGCCCGGAGCGGCTCGACGAGGCGGTCGAGCTTGCCCAACCCCTTGCCCCGGACGTGGTCCTCGATGTCGCGACGGGAACCGGCAACGCCGCGCTCGCTCTGGCGCCGCATGTGAGCCGGGTGATCGGGCTCGACCTCACGCCCGAGATGCTTGAGCAGGCCCAGAGGGTCACCGCCGAGCGCGGGATTGGCAACGTCGAATGGGTGTTGGGAGACGCCGAGGAGCTGCCCTTTCCCGACGCCTCCTTCGACCTCTGGATCTCGCGCGCGGCGCCCCATCACTTCCACCGGCTGGAGCGAAGCCTGGAAGAGGCCCATCGGGTTCTCCGCTCGGGCGGCCGGGTCGTCGTGATCGACGGCTCGGGGCCGCGGGAGGCCCGCGACCACCTCCACCAGGTCGAGCTGCGGCGCGACCCGAGCCACGTCCGGATGCTCACCCTGGACGAATGGATCGACCGCCTGGAGGCGGCCGGCTTCGCGATCGAGGAGGCCCGGCTGCGGGCGCTGGAGTGGGACTTCGAGCCCTGGATCACCCGGATCGGCGTGCCCGCCGACAGGGTCGAGGCGCTGGCCGCGATCGTCGAGTCGGCCACCGGACCGGCTCGCGAGCAGATCCGACCGGAGCGGCGCGGCGGCCGGCTCTGGCACCGCTACTGGCACGCCCTGGTCCGGGCTCGCAAACCCTGAACGCCGAGCTGGAGGAGGGCGATCTCGTGTTCCTCCACGACCGCGCCGGCAGGGTCTACCAGCTGACCCTGAAGGAGGGGGCGAAGCTCTCCCTCCACAGTGGCTCGGTCAGCCACGACGACCTGATCGGGAAGCCGGACGGTTCGCTGGTGACGAGCCACACCGGGACCCGGCTGCTGGCGCTCCGGCCGACCTTCGCGGAGCGGGTCACCGGCCGTCGACGGAAGGCCCAGCCGATCTACCCCAAGGACCTGGCCGCGATCCTGATGTACGCCGACGTCCACCCGGGGGCGAATGTTCTCGAGGCCGGGTCGGGCACGGGCGCGCTCACGGCCGCCCTGGTCCGGGCCGTCGGCGAGGGTGGCCGGGTGGTCTCTTACGAGATCCGGGAGGAGTTCTTGGAGCTCGCCCGGGACGCCGTCTCCGACGCCCTCGGTGGCCTCCCGGCGAACCTCGAGATGAAGCTCGGCGACGTCTACCTGGGGGTCGCCGAGACGGGCATCGATCGGGCCCTGCTCGACCTCCCCGAGCCCTGGCAGGCGATCCCCGCATTCGCCGGCGCCCTCCACCCGGGCGGGGTGATCTTCGCCCACTGCCCGAACGTCAGCCAGGTCGGCCGGTTCTGTGACGGGTTGCGCGAGCACGGAGGGTTCGGACTGATCGAGACGATGGAGGTCCTCCAGCGGGGCTGGACGATCCGCGGCCGCAGCATGCGCCCCGACCACCGCATGGTCGCGCATACCGGCTTCCTCACCTTTGCGCGCCGGCTGGCCGGGCCGGAGGTGTTCGAGACCGAAAACTTCTGACAGCGGAAGAGGACAAAATGGGTCGGTGAGCACCAACAGCGGTTCCTCGGTCAACAGCGGCCTCGAGGGCGTGGTCGCGGCGGCCACCCAGACCAGCCTCGTCGATGGGAAGAACGGCCGCCTCGTCTACCGGGGCTACGACATCGATGACCTCGCCGACCACTCGACCTACGAGGAGGTCTGCCATCTCGTCTGGTACGGCCGGCTGCCGAGCCGCCGCGAGCTGACCGAGCTCGAGCATTCGCTCGCAATCCAGCGCGAGCTGCCGAAGGAGATCGAGCGCTTGATCACCGAGGCGCCCGGCAAGGCTCACCCGATGGACCTCCTCCGGACCGCCGTCTCGGCGCTCGGCATGTACGATCCCGACGCCCGGGACAATTCACCCGAGGCCAACCTGCGCAAGGCGATCCGGCTCACCGCCCAGGTGCCGACCATCGTGGCCTTCTTCGAGCGGCTGCGTTCGGGCCTGGAGCCGGTCCACCCGCGCCAGAGCGGCAACCTGGCCGAGAACTTCCTCTACATGCTGTTTGGGAAGGAGCCGGACCTGGAGACGGCGAGGATCTTCGACATCTGCCTGATCCTTCACACCGAGCATGGCCTCAACGCCTCGACCTTCGCGGCCCGGGTCACCGCCTCGACCCTGAGCGACATGCACAGCGCCCTCACGAGTGCGATCGGGACGCTCAAGGGCTCTCTCCACGGCGGTGCCAACGAGCGGGTGATGGAGACTCTGCTCAAGATCGACGACGCAGCCAAGGCCCGGGACCGGGTCAACGAGATGCTGGCCCGGAAGGAGCGGATCATGGGTTTCGGGCACCGGGTCTACAAGACCGAGGATCCGCGCGCGACGATCCTGCGCCGCCACTCCGAGGCGCTCGGCCGGAGGACCGGCCAGAGCAAGTGGTACGACATCTCCCGCGAGGTCGAGAAGGCGATGCGGGAGGACAAGCCCGACCTCTACCCCAACGTCGACTTCTACTCGGCGTCGGTCTACCACATGATGGGGATCCCGATCGACCAGTTCACGCCCATCTTCGCGATCAGCCGGATGGCCGGCTGGACCGCGCAGCTGCTCGAGCAGTACGCCAACAACCGGCTGATCCGTCCCGAGTCGGAGTACATCGGCCCGCCGAGCCTCAAATACGTCCCCATCGATCAGCGCTGAGCCCAAAGAAAAGGAACTCGAATTTGAACCCGCCTCTCCACGTCACGGTGACCGGTGCCGCCGGCCAGATCGGTTACTCCCTTCTCTTTCGGATCGCCGCCGGCGACATGCTCGGCCCCGAGCAGCCGGTGGTGCTTCGCCTGCTCGAGATCGAGCCCGCGATGAAGGCGCTGCAGGGCGTCGTGATGGAGCTCGATGACTGCGCCTTCCCGCTCCTCGCCGACGTCGTCGCCACCGCCAGCACCGAGGAGGCCTTCGATGGAGCCTCCTGGGCGCTGCTGGTCGGCTCGGTCCCCCGCAAGCAGGGCATGGAGCGCGGCGACCTGCTTTCCGTGAACGGCGGCATCTTCGG
>DIZV01000109.1:652-6251 GCA_002427995.1 Chloroflexi bacterium UBA6019 | reverse complement strand
CGCTCCAACGCGGCCGGGGTGCCGGCCGACCGCTGGTTCGCGATGACGAGGCTGGACGAGAACCGCGCCAAGAGCCAGCTTGCCAGCAAGGCCCGGGTGCCGGTGGCCGAGGTCTCGAACCTTGCCATCTGGGGCAACCACTCGGCGACCCAGTTTCCCGACTTCCGCAACGCCCGGATCGGCGGCCGGCCGGCGCCGGAGGTGATCTCCGACCATGACTGGCTCCGGGGCGAGTTCATCAGCACCGTGCAAAAGCGCGGCGCGGCGATCATCGAGGCGCGCGGCCTCTCCTCGGCCGCGTCGGCCGCGAACGCCGCCATCGACTCGGTGCGCAGCGTCCATTTCGGCACCGGACCCGGTGACTGGACCTCGCTGGCGGTCTCCAGCCGGGGCGAGTACGGCATCCCCGCGGGCCTCCAGTTCGGCTTCCCGGTCGCCACCACCGGCACCGGTTGGCAGGTGGTGGAGGGGGTGGACCATGACGACTTCGCGAAGGAGAAGATCCGGCTCACGACAGAGGAGCTGGTGCAGGAGCGCGAGCTGGTGAAGGACCTGCTCCCGGGTTAGGTCGGCAGGACTCCCACCAGCACCGCCGGGCCCGCCTGGCGGGGCGGGAAGAAGAGGCGCACCGGCGTGGCTCCGGCCGGTAGGACCAAGGTCACCTCGGGTGGCAGTGAGAGCTCGGCCACCGGCTGCTCGCGGCCGTGGTTCGCCGTCAGCAGGCGGTCGAGCAGTTGTTGGGCGAGGAGCTCGAGGTGGAGCCCGAAGTCCCGGCCGGCGGGCGCGTCGGCCAGCTCGACCTCGGGCAGGCTGAACTTGGCCATGCCCCGGGTGCGCCAAACTCCGGCGCGAGCGGGATCGGCCTCGGCCGGAAGGGCAGCGTGGTCGGCGACCCGGAGGACGCCGTCGCCGGCGATCCGCTGCCGATAGGAGGCCAGCGGCGTGAGACGCCCGGCGGTGGCGTCGAAAAGCGCGCCCCCCAGCTCGAGCGCGGCCGAACGGCCGGCCGCGATGGCGGCCCAGAGCCCCAGCATCGGGACCTGGGGCCGGACATCGCAGCCGACCACCGCCACCTGCCAGGCAGTCTCCAGGCGGCTCCGCTCCTCGGCCCCGACGGACGCGCTCCGAAGAGCGTCCAGAGGTGGCGGGAAAGAGGTCTTGGCCATGTCGGTGTAGCTCAGCGACGCCAGGGCCGGGAGGAGCGCCGAGCAGAGCGGGTCATCGACGTGGGCCCCGATCCAGGCCGCAGCCCGAGCGCGAAGCTCGTCGGGCAGGAGCGGCGGATAGCCGGGAACGTAGTAGACGCGGAAGCTGACCGGGGCGCTCGCCGCCACCGGGATCACCACCGGCACCGCCTCGGCCGGGCCGAAAAGACCTCCCAGGAGCGGCATTCGCGCGGATTGTATGACCCCGCGGCCGGCCGATCTCGGCCGTGGTCCAGAATTGCTCTCGATGAGCGAAGACGGGCACTACCGGGTACCGACGCCAACCAACGAAGCGATCCGCGGCTACGAGCCGGGAACCGCCCCGCGACGCAGCGTGCGCGAGAAGCTGGCAGAGCTGAGCGACGTGACCAGCCAGGTCCCGATGACGATCGGCGGTGTTCAGCGCAAGGGGGCGTCGCGCCGATCCCTGAAGTCACCGCACCGGCACGAGCACACGATCGCCGAGTACGAGGTCGGCACCAAGAAGGACTTCCAGGCCGCGGTCGACGCCGCGCTCAAGGCGCGCCAGGGCTGGGCCGCCACGCCTTTCCACGAGCGGGCCGCGGTGCTGCTCCGGGCCGCCGCGCTGCTCGCGGGACCCTGGCGCGACACCATCAACGCCGCCACGATGCTCGGCCAGAGCAAGACGATCCACCAGGCCGAGATCGACGCCGCCTGCGAGCTGATCGACTTCTGGCGTTTCAACGCTCACTTCGCCGACCAGCTGCTCAGCATCCAGCCGTTGAGCGACGGGACGGCCTGGAACCGGACCGAGTATCGTCCCCTGGAGGGCTTCGTCTACGCGGTCAGCCCCTTCAACTTCACCTCCATCGGAGGCAACCTGCCGACCGCGCCGGCGCTGATGGGCAACACGGTCGTCTATAAGCCGGCGACCCAAACCCTGCTCGTCGCGAGCCTGCTTCAGCGGCTGCTCGAAGAGGCCGGCCTGCCCCCGGGCGTCATCAACCTGGTCAGTGGGAGCGCCGCCGAGATCTCCGAGGTCGTGCTCGCTGATCCGAACCTGGCCGGTATCCATTTCACGGGCTCGACCGAGGTCTTCCAGGACCTGTGGCGGACGGTCGGCAACAACCTCGGCCGCTACCGGACCTACCCGCGCCTCGTCGGCGAGACCGGCGGCAAGGATTTCGTCATGGTCCACCCGTCGGCCGACCCCGAGTCGCTCCAGACCGCCCTCATCCGGGGCGCCTTCGAGTACCAGGGCCAGAAGTGCTCCGCCGCCTCCCGCGCCTACATCCCGGAGTCGCTCTGGGACGCGATGAAGGATGGTCTGGCGGCCGAGGTGGACGAGATCCCGATGGGGGACCCGGCCGATTTCCGCAATTTCATGGGGGCGGTGATCGACAAGGCCGCCTACACCCGGCAGGTGGAGGCGATCGCGTACGCGAAGCGGTCGCCCAAGGCCCGGCTGGTGGCGGGAGGGGTGACCGACGACAGCGTCGGCTGGTTCGTCCGGCCAACGGTGATCGAGACCTCCGACCCCGCTTTCCGGCTCCTCGAGGAAGAGCTGTTCGGCCCCATCCTCACCGTTTACCCGTACCCGGACGGCAAGTGGGAGGAGACGCTCGACCTCTGCGACCGGACCAGCCCCTACGCGCTGACCGGCGCCGTCTTCGCGACCGACCGGGCGGCAATCGCTCAGGCGAGCCGGAGGCTGGTCAACGCGGCGGGCAACTTCTACATCAACGACAAGCCGACCGGCGCCGTGGTCGGCCTCCAACCCTTCGGCGGCGGCCGCGCCTCGGGCACCAATGACAAGGCGGGCAGCGTCCTCAATCTGGTCCGCTGGACCAGCCCCCGGACGATCAAGGAGACCTACGCGCCGGCCAGGGCCTACCGCTACCCCTTCATGGACGATCCCAAGGAGCGGGAAGGGGGCTTCTAGTGCCACCCACCCTCGAGCGCGACTTCTACCCCTTCACCGCCCTGGTCGGGCAGGAGAAGATGAAGCTGGCCCTCGTCGCCAACGCGATCAAACCGGGCATCTCCGGGGTGCTGATCCGGGGCGAGCGGGGGACGGGGAAGTCGACCGCCGTCCGCGCGCTCGCCCGGCTCCTCCCCCAGCACCGGGTCGTCGAGGGCTGCCACTTCGGCGACGACCCCGATGAGCCCGCGCGGTACTGCATCGAGTGCCGCCAGAGAGCCGAGCTCGGACCGCTGCCGGTGGCCACGCGGCCGATGCGGGTGGTCGAGCTCCCGATCAACGCGTCCGAAGATCGAGTTGTCGGCTCGATCGACCTCGAGGCGGCGCTCCGCCACGGCCACCGGCGGTTCGAGCCGGGCGTGCTGGCGGAGGCCAACCGGAACATCCTCTACGTCGACGAGGTGAACCTGCTCGACGACCACATCGTCGATGTGCTGCTGGATGCGGCCGCGATGGGTGTCAACGTGGTCGAGCGGGAGGGCGTCTCGATCGTCCACCCGAGCCGCTTCATCCTGGTCGGGACGATGAACCCGGAGGAGGGCGAGTTGCGCCCTCAGTTGCTCGACCGATTCGGCCTCTGCGTTGACGTCGAAGGGATCAACGACGCCGAGCTGCGGGTGACGATCGTCGAGCGCGAGGCGGCCTTTCGCGACCACGACCCCGCCTTCCTGGCCGAGTTCCGGGAGACGGACGCCCGCCTCTCGGAGCGGATCGTCGAGGCCCGGGAGGCGATCGAGGACATCGGCATCACCCCCTCCCAGGCCCGGCTGATCTCTCGGATCTGCGTCGACAGCGGGGTCCAGGGACATCGCGCCGACCTCGTCGTCGCCCGGGCCGCCATCGCGCTGGCGGCCTTCCGCGGCCACCCGCAGGCGACCCGTGACGACATCTTCGACGCGGCCGAGCTGGCTCTGGCCCACCGGGCCCGCAGCCCGGTCAAGCGCGAGGAGGGTCGCGGCGGGGAGGAGCAGCCCCAGGACCAGCAGGCGAGCGAGGAGGAGGGCCGCTCGGAGGCTTCTGACGAGCAGCAGCAGGCGAGCCCGAGCGACCAGGAAGGCGCCGCCCAGGACACGGACGAGCAGAGCGGGTCGGCGGACGAATCGAGCGGATCGGTCGAGGGGAGCAGCGCCGGCGGCGGCACCGGCACCGAGTCGACGCCGGAGAGCGCCGAGGTCTTCGACGTGAAGAAGATCGAGCTGCCCCGCCACCGTCGGCCCCGCAAGCAGGGTGGCAAGCGGGCCACGGCGCAGTCGGCCAACCGCCGGGGCCGCTACACCAGGGCGAGGACCGCCGAGAAGGTGACCGACCTCGCCGTCGATGCCACGATCCGGGCGGCCGCGCCGTTCCAGGTCCGGCGCGGCCGGGTGCTGGGCGAGCGGATGAGGCTGGAGCGGTCCGACCTCCGCGAGAAGGTCCGCGAGCGGAAAACGGGCAACCTCATCGTGTTTGTCGTCGATGCCTCGGCGTCGATGGACGCCGAGCAGCGGATGGCGGCGACCAAGGGAGCCATCCTGTCCCTGCTCCAGGACGCCTACGTCCGCCGCGACCGGGTCGCGGTGGTGATCTTCAAGAACCGGACCGCCGAGGTCGTGCTCCGGCCGACGTCCTCGGTCTCGCTCGCCCGCCGCCGGCTCGAGCGCCTGTCGGTCGGTGGAACCACGCCGCTCACGCACGGGCTGCTGGCGGGGCTCCACGTGATCAAGACCGAGGTCCTCCGCGACGCCACCGTGCGGCCCCTGATGGTGCTGATCAGCGACGGCCGGGGCAACATCTCGATGTTCAAGGAGGAGCCGCTGGTCGAGGCCCAGAAGGTGGCGGCGATGATCCAGGCCGAGAAGATCGACTGCCTGGTCATCGACTCGGCGCGCGACTTCAGCCACCTGCCCTCGATCCAACACCTGGCTCGCGTCGCGCCGATGTACCAGACCTACGCGATCAATGCCTGCGCCGACCTGGCCGGGCGCATGGGCGCCCGTTACTACGGCCTCTTCGACCTCTCCCGCGACGAGATCGCGTCGGTCGTCGAGAGGCAGCTCAACCGCGGCTAGCTAGACTTCGATTCATGGCCATGGAGCGTTACTCGTACCCCTTCAGCGCCATCGTCGGGCAGGAACGGATGAAAATGGCATTGGTCCTCAACGCCATCAACCCCTCCATCGGTGGGGTCCTGATCCGGGGCGAGAAGGGGACCGGCAAGTCGACCGCGGTCCGGGCGCTCGCGCGCCTGCTGCCGGAGCAGGAGGTGGTCGCGGGCTGCCGCTTCGGTGACAACCCGAGCGACCGTGAGTCGCTCTGCATGGACTGCCAGGCGCGGCTCCAGGCCGGCGAGACGCTGACCACGGCGAGCCGCCGGATGCGAGTGGTCGAGCTGCCGATCAACGCCCTCCGAGGACCGGGTCGTCGGCACCATCGACCTCGAGGCGGCACTCAAGGAGGGATCCAGGCGCTTCGA
>DIZV01000109.1:0-607 GCA_002427995.1 Chloroflexi bacterium UBA6019 | reverse complement strand
AACCGGAACATCCTCTACGTCGACGAGGTGAACCTGCTCGACGACCACATCGTCGACGTACTGCTCGACGCCGCGGCGATGGGCGTCAACGTCGTCGAACGAGAGGGCGTCTCGGTCATGCACCCATCGCGCTTCATCCTGGTCGGGACGATGAACCCCGAAGAGGGCGAGCTGCGGCCCCAGCTGCTCGACCGTTTCGGGCTCTGCGTCGACGTCGAGGGCATCCGCGACCTGGAGCAGCGGGTCGCCATCGTCGAGAAGCGCGCGGCCTGGGAGGACGACTCGACCAAGTTCTTCGCGGACCACCAGGAGGCGGAGGCGGACGTCCGGGATCGGATCGCGGAGGGCATCTCGACCTTCCCCGAGGTCAGCATCCCGCGCGGCATCCTGCAGCTGATCGCCGAGCTCTCGATCGCCCTCGAGGTGGACGGGCACCGCGCCGACCTGGTCTGCTCCCGCGCCGCCCAGGCCGAAGCCGCCTACGAGGAGGTGCCGGAGGTCTCCACCGAGCACATCGCCCGCGTCGCCGACATGGTCTACGCCCACCGTGTCCGCTCGCTCCCCTTCGGCAAGGGCGGCCCGAATATCACCGACGTGATCACGCGGG
>DIZV01000118.1:488-3876 GCA_002427995.1 Chloroflexi bacterium UBA6019 | reverse complement strand
CATCACCACCACGAGGTCGACCCTGAGGACCGCGGCGAGGTCGGCCACCGGCACTGAAATACACTTCCAATCGATGAGTGAATTCAGCCCCGGCCTCGAAGGAGTGCTCGCCGCCAGGACCGTGATCAGCCAGGTCGACGGCGAGAACGGCCGCCTCGTCTACCGCGGCTACGTGATCGCCGACCTGGCCGAGACGATGTCCTACGAGGAGGTCGCCCACCTGCTCTGGCACGGCGAGCTGCCCGATCGGGCGCAGCTTGACGACCTGAGCCGCAAGCTCGCGTCGAAGCGCGATCTGAACGGCGCCGCGACCGCCACGCTGAAGGGACTGCCAGCCGACTCGGCCCCGATGGACGTCCTTCGCACCGTCGTCTCGGCCCAGGGCGTGACGCCCCGCCTGCAGAAACCGGACCTGGAGCAGGCGGTGGCCTACTCGGCCGCCTTCCCGACCATCCTCGCCGCCTTCCACCGCCAGCGCCAGGGGAAGGACTGGATCGCGCCCCGGGCCGAGCTCGGGCATGCGGCGAACTACCTCTACATGCTGACCGGAGAGGAGCCCGCGCCGGAGAAGGTGCAGGCGCTCAACTCCTACCTCGTCCTTCTCGCCGACCACGGCATGAACGCCTCGACCTTCACTGCCCGGGTCATCGCGTCGACCGACTCCGACCTCGCCTCCTGCCTGGTCGGCGCCATCGGGGCTCTCAAGGGCCCGGCCCACGGGGGCGCGCCCTCACTCGTAATGGACCAGCTGGAGAAGATCGGCGGGCCCGAGAACGCCGAGCGCTGGGGTCGCGAGGCGCTCGACCGCAAGGAGCGCTTCATGGGCTTCGGCCATCGGGTCTACCGCACCTACGACCCTCGGGCCAAGATCCTCAAGGCGATGTGCGAGCGACTCAACCCCACCTTCTACGCTCTCGCCTCGAAATGGGAGGAGGTCGCCCTCAAGCTGCTCCAGGAGCGCCACCCCGAACGCCCGCAAGCGACCAACGTCGAGTTCTACTCGGCCGGGCTGCTGCAGTCGGTGGGCCTGCCGAAGGACCTCTTCCCGCCCACCTTCGCCATCTCGCGAGCGGCCGGCTGGACCGCCCACGTGCTGGAGCAGGTTTCCGACAACCGCCTCATCCGGCCCCAGTCGGAGTACATCGGCCCGGCGCCGAAAAAGCCGGTTCCGCTCGCGGAGCGCTGATCCGGCCGGAAAAAGAAGTGACCCCGACGGACCGCTCTCGCTGGCTCCGGCTCCTGCCTTGCGGCTCTCACCGGCTCCCTCGTCGCGTTTCCCTCGGGGCCGTCGCCAATGGTGCACGAATGCCCCGCAGAAGGGAAGATCCGAAAGTCAGTTCGCCGCCAACCCACGGATGGTTGCCGGACTGACCCTGGATCGGAGGCCGCGACGAAGTGAGTGCTGACCTTTCTCAGGCGGTGATCGACGAGTGCGTCGGCAACGCGCACGGGAACCTGCCGCGAGTGCGGGAGCTGGTCGAGCTCCACCCTGGCGTGGTCAACGCCCGGGCGAGTTGGAACGAGACGCCGATCGAGGCTGCCGCTCAGATGGGCAACCTGCCGCTGATCGAGTTTCTGATCGAGCGGGGCGCGCCGGTCAACTTCTTCACCGCCTGCGTCCTGGGCCGGACGAACATCGTCCGCCTCGAGCTCGCGGCCCAACCCGGCCGCGCCCGCGACCGTGGCGTTCACGAGCTCGCTTCGCTCTATTTCGCAGCCATCGGCGGCCACCCCGAGGTCGCCGAGCTGCTGCTCGCGGCGGGCGCCGGAGTCAACGACCGCTGCCCGGCCGCGGCTCCGATCCATGGCGCCGTGATCGGTCGGAGCGCCACCATGGTCCGCTGGCTGCTCGACCGCGGTGCCGATCCGAGCCTGTCCGACCACGAGGGCCGCGGCGCCCGCGCTCTGGCCGAGGCGATGAAATACGCGGACCTGGTCGAACTCTTCAGTCTGACGGCGAGATGACCCCTTCGAGTGCGCCCAGATGACGGCGGGCGAGCTTTAGATACGGGGTCCACCCGGTGCTCGTGGAGAACCATCCCTGAGCGGCCGGAACCATCACCGAGGGAGGAACTCTTCGAGCAGTGAACGGGACAGCCGGCCGGGCCGGGGGACGACCCCGGACGGGCCAGCGCGGCCAGGCCGTGGTCGAGCTCGCCCTCACCTCCGCCTTCCTCATGATCCTGCTCGGCGGGCTTTTGGACCTGAGTCGCGCCTTCCATTACACCATCGGCCTCCAGGGCGCCGTCCGGGCCGGGGCCCGCCACGGCGCCTTCTACCAGTCCACCATCGGCCAGCAGCCATACCTCGACAACACCGACATCAAGGTGGCGGTGGACCAGGTCCTCGCCGGCGACGGCCTGCAGCCCTCGACCCTGGTGGCAAGCGCCAACTGCCTCAGCCCGACCGACAGCAACAGCTGGGCCAACCCTCCCTTCGCCAGCTCCGCCTACCCCACTACGGTCAACACGCCCACCCTCTACATCTGCTACGACACCCAGCGCGCCGGCAAGACCGGGACGCGCACCAACCCGCCGGCAGCCAACGACGCCTCCCTGACCGGTAGCGACCTGGTGGTGATCCTGCTTGACGAGTACGGCCTGATCGGCGGCCTCAGCTCCGAGTACCTGAAGTCGGGCAGCAGCCTGACCGGCATCCAGCTCACCGCGTTCCAGCACTTCGCGGTGCAGGGATGATCGGGCGGGCCTGGTTCCGGAGCGAGAAGAGCCAGTCGATGACCGAATTCGCGCTCGTCGCGCCGATCCTCCTCCTGATGTTCTTCGGGATCATTGACTTCGGCCGCGTGCTCTACATCTACGGCACCCTGGTCCAGGCTGCCAACGAGGGGGCGCGGGCCTCCATCAAAGCGTCCTCGCCGCTGCCGACCAACGCCAACGTGCAGGCGGCGGCCAAGAGAAGCTCACAGAGCCTCTACCTGGCCACCTCCTGCCCCAACGGGCCCCTCCCGCCCACCACCGGCGCCGGGGCGTCGAACCCCCCCGGCGATCAGGGCTGGATCTTCATCACCGAGCCCAACCCGCCAACCTCCGCCGAGAGCAGCCCCACCTATGACGCGCCCGGCGGTGAGTCACCGGCGAACGCCACCGCGTCCTGCAGCGCGGTCAACCCCTTTTCCTCGGGGACCTATCCGCTCCAGGTGACGGTCCGCTACAACTACTCCTTCTTCACCCCCATCCTCGAGCAGCTCGCGCCCAACCTGATCCTCCAGGCATATGCGACCGATTACACCGAGTACTAGCCTTCGCGGGGGTGAGCGCGGCCAGGCCATGGTGCTGGTGGCGTTCATGCTGATCGTCCTGATCGGCTTCATCGGCCTGGCCGTCGACGGCGGCCGGCTGTACTGGGAGCGGCGCATCCTCCAGAACTC
>DIZV01000118.1:0-188 GCA_002427995.1 Chloroflexi bacterium UBA6019 | reverse complement strand
ACCAGGACAGCCAGTCGGTCAGCTCTTCGCTGCATGCCGCCGCCGTCCAGTACGCCGCCAACGAGAGGATCTACGGGACCGCCTCCGCGAATCCCAGCTGGACGGCGTCCACCACCGACGTCACGTGGAGCGGCAGCAGCGACGACATGCACGTCGTCTACACCTCGGCCGGGGCCGTGTCAGCCTTC
>DIZV01000070.1 GCA_002427995.1 Chloroflexi bacterium UBA6019 | reverse complement strand
CAAAGAGGTCACAATCGACGGCGAAAAGCTTTGGTTGACGCTGACACCGGCAGGCTGACGCGGGGGCGAGCCCTTTTCTTCGCGATCGCCCTCGTGGTCTTCGCCTTCGACCGGCTGACCAAGTACCTGGTGGTCGCGTCGATCCCCGACAACACCGAGCGCGGCCCCATCCTCGGCCTGTTCTGGATCCAGCATCTGCAGAACTCCTGTGCCGCCTTCAGCGTCTGTGGCCCGGGCCAGCTCGTCTTCCTGCTCATCTCCCTCGTGGTGGTGGTGGCGATCGGCGTCTACGGCTACCAGCATCTCGGCGGCATCTGGCTCCACGCCATCCTCGGGCTGGTGCTGGGCGGAGTGCTCGGCAACGCCTACGACCGGCTCCTCTACGGGTCGGTCACCGACTTCATCGCACTCCACTGGTGGCCGACCTTCAACGTCGCCGACAGCGCGATCACGATCGGCGTCGCAGCGCTGGCCGTGGGGTATTTCTCGCGGCGCCGGCCGAGCGACTGACGGCCGGGCCGGGGACCGCCCGGCTCGACCGCTTTCTCGCCGAAAACGTGCCCGGGCTGACCCGGACAGCCGCCGGCCGGATGGCACGCGCAGGTCGGGTGCTGGTCAACGGCAGGGCGCTCCGGCCGGCCGACCAGGTCCGCCAAAACGATGTCGTGGAGTTCGACCGACCCGCCCCCGTGCACGTCCTGCCGCGGCCGGAGCTGATCCCGCTCGACGTGCTCTACGAGGACTCCGACCTGGTGGTCGTATTCAAGCCGGCGGGCATGGTCGTCCATCCCGCCGCGGGGCATCACTCGGGGACGCTGGTCCACGCTCTGCTCGGCCTCGGGGGCAGCTGGTCCGCGGCCGGCGGCGAAGCCCGGCCGGGGCTGGTCCACCGCCTCGACAAGGACACCTCCGGTCTCCTCGTCGCGGCCCGCACGGACACCGCTCACCAGGCGCTCAGCTCGCAGCTCGCCGACCGCACGATGTCCCGCGTCTACCAGGCGATCGCCGTTGGCCAGATCGCCGCTCCCGGCGGCGTGCTGGAGGGAGACATCGGTCGCCACCCGCGCGACCGCAAGCGAATGGCGGTGGTCGCCTCCGGCCGCTCCGCCCGGACCCATTACCAGGTGTTGGAGCCGCTCCGGGGGCACACCCTGCTCCGCTGCGACCTCGACACCGGCCGCACGCACCAGATCCGGGTCCACCTCGCCGCGTTCGGCCACCCGGTGGCCGGCGACAGCGTCTACGGCGGCGGCCGGGCCGCCCCGCGTCCGATGCTGCACGCATGGCGGCTCCGGCTGCGCCACCCGCGCACCGGCGAGCAGCTCGCCTTCGAGTCCGCGCCGCCCGCGGACTTCGCCACCTTCCTGGAAGGCGTACGCCTGTGACCGGTCTCATGATCGTGATCTCGGGGCCGAGCGGTGTCGGCAAGGACACGATCATCGAGCGCCTGCTCAAGATGGACCCCGACCTGCGCTACTCGATCTCCTTCACGACCCGGCCCAAGCGCGATTACGAGGTCAACGATGTCCACTACTCGTTCGTCGGCAAGCCCAAGTTCGAGGAGTTGATCGGCCGCGGCGAGCTGCTCGAGTCGGCCCTCTACAACGGGTACTACTACGGCACCTCGCGGACCCGGGTGGAGAAGCTGCAGCGGCAGGGGATCGACGTCATCCTCAAGATCGAGGTGCGAGGTGCCGAGCAGGTGCGCGCGAAACGGCCCGATGGCGTCTTCATCTTCATCGCACCACCCTCGATGGAGGAGCTCCTGCACCGCCGGGAGGAGCGCGGCTCGGACACGCCGGCGGTGATCGAGGAGCGGCAGCGGCTGGCCCGCTGGGAGATGTCGCATGCGCAGTATTACGACTACGTTGTGACCAACGAGGATGCCCAGGTGGCCGCAGAGGACGTGATGGAGATCATCCGGCGAGAGCGGGCTCGGCGCCGCGGTGCGCAGCCGCCGGAGTGAGGGAGCGCGACCGTGCCGATCGATCCCGCTGAGGTCCCGGCTGCGGTGCGCGGCCGGCGGGTCGCGGTCCTGGTGTCCGGGGGCATCGCCGCCTACAAGGTCGCCGACCTCGTCTCCCAGCTCGGCCAGGCAGGCTGCGAGATCCGGGTGGCGATGACCGCCTCGGCGACGCGCTTTGTCGGCGCCGCGACCTTCAAGGGTCTCAGCGGCCACCCGGTGCAGGGCGATCTCTGGGCCAACGCGGGCGTGGCCGAGCCGCACGTCGCCCTCGGCGACTGGGCCCAGGTTGCGCTGGTCGCCCCGGCAACCGCGAACCTGGTCGCCAGGCTCGCCGGCGGGCACGCCGACGACCTGGTGACCGCGACCGTGCTCGCCGCCCGCTGCCCCGTGGTCGTGGCCCCGGCGATGAACGATGCGATGTGGGCGAAGCCGGCCGTGGTGGCCAACCTGGAGCTGCTCCGCGGGCGTGGCTTCACGATCGTCGAGCCCGAGTCGGGGCGGCTCGCCAGCGGCCATACCGGTGCCGGTCGCCTGGCCGGGTCGGCCGCGATCTTCGCCGGGCTGGAGGCTGCGGTGAGGGCCCGCTTCGACCTCGCGGGCCGCCGGGTCGTCGTCACCGCCGGGGGGACCCGGGAGGCGATCGACCTGGTTCGCTTCATCTCCAACCACTCGAGCGGGAAGATGGGCAATGCGGTCGCCGAGGCCGCCGCGGACCGCGGCGCTTCGGTCGTCCTCGTCACCTCCGCGGCCTACTCGGGCCATCCCGGCGTCACGGCCCGGCCGGTCGAGTCGGCGGATGACATGCTCGCCGCCGTCCGCGAAGAGCTCGGGGGGGCGCAGCTGCTGGTGATGGTCGCCGCCGTGGCGGACTTCCGGCCGGCGCGCGCCGCGACCGGCAAGATCCGGCGGGAGGACGTCGACTCGCTCGAGCTGAAGCTCGAGAAGAACGTGGACATCCTGGCCGAGCTGAGTCGCGAC
>DIZV01000069.1 GCA_002427995.1 Chloroflexi bacterium UBA6019 | reverse complement strand
GAGCGAGACACCGACCGCGACTACTTCTTGAGCCCGGAGGAAGCGATCAGCTACGGTCTGATCGACGGCCTCATCCTCCAGACGCCGGTGCCGGTTCTCGCCGCCGCCCGCTGAGGCCAGGCCAACGCACAGCCACCCGACAACCAGCACTCCGATCGCAGGGGGCCACGAAGCGACACGACCGCTGCGATCGCGGCCGGCAGCCGAAAGGAGGCCCCAGACCCGCCACTCGGCCTCTCCCCTGATCGCGAGCGCCATGGCCGAGAGCGCTGCCGGCGACCGCTCGTCAGCTACTCGACAAGCTCCAATGAAGCGGCGGGTGGGCAGCCTTGGCGAGGGTGGCTAGGCGGAGGCTGACGAGCCAGAGGCAGAGGGCAGCCAGACCGGGACCGATTTCATAGAAAAGGGCACGGGATATGAGGGGGTCGAAGGCGGCCCCAAGCATGTAGAGCCGGGGGTAGTCGGCGAGGAGGAAAAGGGAGAAGGCGAGGAGGGCGAACAGGCGGTAGGAATGGAGGCGCCAGGTACAGGCGGCGAGGAGGAGGCCGATAGGGAACATCGGCAACAGGTGGCCAGCGCCCAAGTAGTTGCTGAGCATGGGCACGGCAGCCAGAGCGACCAAGGCTTCAAGGTAGCGATCCTGAAGGCGATAGAGGGCGCGAGCCGTCAGGGCGAGGACGGCGAGGATGATGAGAGCGAGGAGGAAGTGGGCTTCGGGATAGGTCGGATCGACGGGGAGAAATTTGTCGGCGCCGGGGTGGAGCAGGCGCTCGAAGTCGGCGAGCAGAGAGGTGTTCTGGGCGCCGGTGGGCACGGTGGAGGTCAGGCGCGGGAGGACGGTGGTGAAGAACTCGAAGGAGAGGGTGAGGCCACCGATGACAATCGTGGCAGCCAGGGTGAGGAGGCCGAGGGAAAGGCCACGCAGCTCGCGCCGGATGAGGGCGAGGGCGAAGAGGGGCGCTTGCTGGAGCTTGAGGCCGACACTGAGGCCGACGAGAACCCAAGCGAGGGCGGAACGGCGGGTGTACGCGAGAACCCAGGCGAGGGTCAAGGGCATGAGGAGGACGTTGACCTGGCCCAGCTGGACGTCGGCCGCCAGGCCAGAAGAGAGGAGAAAGAGGTCGAGTATGAAGAGGCGCAACGTCCAAGTCCGCGCTTGGAGCAGGCGCCAGGTGAGGAGGACGGAGGCGAGGATGGCGAGCTGGAGGACGATCAAGGCGAGGAGCTTGGCTTCCGAGTAGGAAAGAAGCGCGAGGGGTTGAAGCAAGCGGGCGAGAAAGGGCGGGTAGACGTAACCCAGAGAGATGGAGAAAGGGAGGTTGTGGTCGTAACGGAGGTAGGGGTCGAGGTGGGCGTTTAGGTCAGCGGCGGCACGGTAGTAGACGCCGAAGTCGATCATCGGTTGGAAGGCGGGGGTGAGGAGCAGGGTGGCCGAGGCGTAGGCCCAGGCCGCGGCGGCGGTGATGGGGCCGAGCGTGAGATGGATCAACCAAGGCCGGGCAGCGGCCAGGCGGAGGCGGACGAGGAAGGGCGGCCGGGCGGCGGTCCGAATCGTTCCGCTCAAGCCGTCTTCTCGATGCCGAGCAGCCGCGTGACGGGAGTGACCAGCCCGCCCTGGACCAGGAGCGACAGCAGGACAACCCCGTAAGCGATCACCGAGACTCGGCTGTCTACGCCGGGTAGGTCCGCAACCGAAAGCGCTAACGCCACCGAGAGGGCGCCCCGCAGGCCGGCCCAAAAAGTCAGGTGGCGCCATGCCCAGGGGATTGGCGGCGGCTTGAACGCCGAAGCACCCAGCAGTCCGTAGACGGGCACTGCGCGGGTCACCAGCATGATCAGGAACGCGACCACCACGAACCCAAGAACCGGCACGAGCCGCCACGCCGGCAGCGCGGCCCCGACGAGGATGAAGAGGACCGCATTCAAAACGAAGGCGAGCAGGCTCCAGAAGCCAAGCAGCTGGGGACCGTGCAGCCTCCCGATGGCGGTTCCGTATCGAGCGACCACGATACCCGCGACGACGACGGCGACGATGCCAGAGGCGTGAACCACATCGGCGGCGAGATAGCTCCCGTAGGCGATTACCAGTGTGGCCAGGATCTCGAGCGGAGCATCCGCGGCGAATCGGAGAAGGAGCAGTCCGAGGAAGCCGACCGCAAGGCCGATCGCCGTTCCGCCCAGAGTGAGCTCGAAGAACCGCAGCGTCGCGTCGCCGATGGATGGAGCGCCGCTGAGGATGGTCGCCAGCACAGCGGTGAACACGGCGACGCCGGTGCCGTCATTCAACAGGCTCTCTCCTTCGAGAATCGCGGACAGGCCGGCGGGGGCGTTCATCCGGCGCATCAGCGTGACGACGGCGATAGGGTCGGTGGCGGCAAGGATCGCGCCCAGCAGCATGCCGCTCGCCCAGCTCAGTCCGAGGATCATGTGGGTCAGGGTTCCGATCAGCACGACGGTCAACGCCACGCCCACCGTCGCCAGCAGCCCGACCGGCAGGAGCCGCCTCCTGAGCTCCGCCAGGTCGAGGGTGAGCGCCGCCTCGAAGACCAACCCGGGCACAAAAGCGAGGAGGATCACGTCGGCGCCGATGTGGGTGAGCTGCCCGCCAGGCAGCAAACCGACCACTACGCCCGCCGCCGCGAGCACGACCGGGTAGGGCAGCAATCGAGCACGTTTGGACACCAGCCCGAGCACCGTCGCGAGGGTGCCGACCAGGATCAGGAGCAGCAGGAATCGTTGTTGCGGGCTCATACCTCGAGGCTCATCCCATCGCGCGCGGCTTTGACCTCGATGCCGAGCCGCTGCGTCAGGTCCGCGGCGAGCTCCCAAGGATGCGCACGCCACACGGTCATCCCGAAGTGGGTCAAAATCGCGAGCTTCGGCCTCGCCTCGCGGATGATGCGCTCGGCGTCATCCAGGCATAGATGCGGCAGCTCCGGGCGCCCTTGCATCAGCACGACGTGAATCACCATCACATCGGCTCGGTGCTGCTC
>DIZV01000098.1:1058-6797 GCA_002427995.1 Chloroflexi bacterium UBA6019 | reverse complement strand
GAGCGCTATCTGGAATGGATCCGAAGGCAGGGCAGTATCCGCGACTACTTCGGCGAGGCCGAAGGCATCCTCCGGGAACGTCGCATCGTCCACGCCGTGGGTGCCGCCCGATGACCGGCAATCCGCTCGATGCCTTCGACCGGCTCACGCGCCAGGGATCGATCACCGGGTACACCGTCGAGCCGCCGCCACTCTACCTCGCCGGGGCCGCACCGACCCTCACCTACAGCATGTACGCGGGCGATCGGCTCAGTCAAAACAATCTCCAGGCTTTTCTCATCGATCTCGAGGCGCTGGCACCGGCGGTGACACTACGATCGATTCGCGGCAACGTGCGGCGGGACGATGGGACCATCGAACGCACCGCCCAGATCCGGGTCGCGGCGCGCTTTCGCGGCGCCGACCAGTTGGAGGACGCGCTCCGGCTGGTGCGCCGGCGCTACCTGGCCGCGAGTGGCCTCCCGTCCCGCCCCGGCTCCTGGCACATCCCCGATGTCCGGATCACCGGGCTCCGGCGCGGCCCCGACGGCACCATCGCGGCCATCGCGCATATGCTGCCGTTCGAGGGCGGCGGCGTGGTCACCCTGTCGCTGACCAGCAGTCCGCCGCTGACGGGAATGCGTTCGTACCCGGTCTTCTTGCTCGACCGCTGGCAGCACTATCTTCAGGGAAAACAGGTGGCCGGCGGCTGGCGGTCGCTACCGTCGAGGCTCCAGACCGAGACCCCGGCGGTCTCGGCGCTCACCCGATAGCCGAGCGCCCGCAGGCGTGCGGTGCCCTGCTCGGCGCCGGCGGCACGGCTCTGCCCGCTGGGTGGCCGCCTCTCGTCCACGGCGACCACGACGTCATTGCCGATGCCACAGGGCAGCTCGTCGATCACGGCGCGCTCGGAGAGGTGCGGCACCAGCGAGGTGCTGGCCGCCACCGAGGCGGAAGCCGGGATGCGGCGTAGCAGCGCGTCGACCGCCGGGCTGCGGGCGAGATCCGGAAGGTCGCTGGTCAGGACGCGCGGCAGCGGGGACAGCAGGAAGAAGATCGCCGCGGCCCCGCCCAGCAGGGCCATCCCACCGATCGTTCGTTGGCCGTGGTTGGCGGCGAGACGTTGCCAGCCGAGGGTGGCGGCGGCAAGCAGGAGGGGCACCCCCGGGATCCCGTAGTGAAAGTCCATCCGGGCCTGGCCCGGATCGGACGACAGCAGGGCCGGCGCGATGGGGGTAAAGGCGATCAGCAGCAGGCCCGGGCGCCGCAGCGGCAAGAACCCGAGCCCGATAAGGGCGAGGAGCAATGCCAGGATGGAACCGCTCTGGGCGACGTGGCCGACGACGGTGGCGGGACGGGTCACCAGGTGGACCAGCACCACGCCGGGCGATGCGCCAAGGTACTGATAACGGCTGATCAGATCGCCCTGGAGGCCGTGGCGAAGGGCGGGCATGATGACCAGAAGGACGGCGCCGCCCCAGGCGACCGAGACCAGCGAGACCAGCAGCGCCCACCGCTCCCGCAGGAGAACGAAGACGAACAGCCCGAGGGCAAGGCCGACCAGGGCGCCGTCTTCTTTGCAGAGCAGCGGCACCAGCGCGGCGGCCAGGAACCGGCGTCGATGGCCCGCGCTGGCGGCGTGCAAGGCGATGAAGACGAACGGAACGGCCAGCGCTTCGGTATGGAAGTCGAACGCCACCGTGCGCGAGACCGCGAGCTGCATGAGGTACGCCGCGACCACGATCCATGCCGCCCGGCGATCGATCCAACGCGCGACCAGCGAGAACAGGGGGACGGCCGCCAGGCCCAGCGCGAGCGACTGGCCGAGCAGCAGCCAGAGTGGCGTGGACGCGAGCGCGTAGAGCGGCACGAAGATCAGCAGCGCCGGTTCGAAGTGCTGACCAAAGAAGGAGTAGGCAAGAAAGCTCGTCGATAGTCCGTGACCGTGCGCCGCGTTCCAGACCACCTGGTCGAAGAAGCCGAGGTCATACGCCGTACTGTGAAAGCTGGCGTATCGCAGCCACGAAAGAAGGAAGAAGGCGGTGGAGGCGGCGGCCCCGACCATCCACGGCAGCCCCTTAAGGCGGCCACGGTTCCACAGCAGGGTCCCGAGGATCTCCGCCCCGGCCTCGACGCTGCCACGCAGGCTGCCGCCGACTTTCGAGCGGCCGGCGGTGCGCGGTCGATATCCAACGTCGACCTCGACGATGCGCGCGCCGTCAAGCGCCGCCCGGGCGAGCAGGTCCGCGAGGAAGGCGAACCGTGACGGGGGCACCTCCAGTGACCGCAGCGTTGAGGCGCGGATCGCCCGGAAGGGCCCGAGGTCGGTGAGGCGCACGCCGTAGAGGAGGCGCAGGAGGGTGACGGCCAACCAGTTGCCGAAGGCCTGGTGGGCCGGCATGCTGTCCGCCTGGGCGCGTGACCGCCGGGATCCGCAGACGATGTCGGCCACGCCCGAGGCGATCGGGGCGATCAGCGAGGGAATATCCTCGGGCGGCATGCTGCCGTCGCCATCGATGAACACGATCACGTCGGGATCCGTGGCGGCGCGCACGCCACGAAGGCAGGCGTGACCATAGCCGCGCGCGCTCTCTCGGACCACCTGCGCCCCGGCGGCGGCGGCCACCTTTGCCGTCTCGTCCCGGCTGTTGTTGTCGACCACGATGATCTCGGCATCGAGCGTCGCGCGGACCTGGCGGACGACCTGGCCGATCGAGCCCGCCTCATCACGCGCGGGGATGACGACAGCGCACCGCTGGGCCGGCATTGGCTCATCATGACGGGCGTGAGGCTCAGGGGACGCCGCATCCTGATCACCGGCGCCTCGGGCGCGATCGGTGGGGCAATGGCGGTCCAGGCGGCGCGTGCCGGTGCCGACCTCTTCCTCACCGGTCGCGATCCGCAGCGACTGGCCGCGACGACCGACCGCTGCCGGCAGGCCGGGGCATCGGTCGACAGCGTGGCCCTCGACCTGCTCGAGGACGGCGCCGTGGACACCCTCGTGGCGGCGGCCCAGGGCTTTGGCCGCCTGAACATCATCGTGCTGGCCGCCGGCCTCGGCCTCTACGCGCCGCTCTTCTCCACCTCGGGGTCGGACTTTGCCGATCTGCTGCAGACGCACGTCCTCGGTCCGCATCGCCTCCTCTCGCAGCTGGTCACCGAGCTGGAGCGGCCGGCGGCCATCGTCGCCATCAGCTCGATCTCGGCGGTCGTTCCGGTGTCGGGTTTCGGCGCCTACTCCGCCGCGAAGGCCGCGCTGAGCGCGATGGCGACGACCCTGGCCATCGAGCTGCGGCCCTTTCACGTTCGCGTCCTCGTAGTCCACCCCGGGCCGGTCCGCACGCCCTTCTTTGAGCGGGCCTCCCGGCCAGGGCTGCACGAGAGCCCCGACTACGGGCAGATGAGTGTGCGACCCGGGTACGTGGCCTGGCGGATCTGGCTGGCCCTGCGCCTCCACCAGCGCAACATCTACGTGTTCCCGGGCACCCGGCTGCTCGGACTGCGGGGCCCGGTCGGCCGCTTCTAAGGCCCCGATAAGAGCCGCTCCTTTCCGGTATTCAGCGGAAGCGGTGACCTGCCGCTTCAACTAAATTGGAACGGCACGACCACGGTGTCCCTCAATCCCCACGACCCCGCGCCAGCGTCTGCCCCGCCGGGCTGTGCGGTCCACATCCGCGGTCTGACCCACGTGTTCTCGGGCAACGCCGCGCCGGTCGTCGCCCTGTCGGCGATCGACCTCGACATTCCCGCTGGTGGACACGTGGCCCTGATGGGCCCATCCGGCGCCGGCAAGAGCACGCTGCTCTCGCTGGTTGGAGGCCTCGACCGGCCCCAGCGTGGCGAGTTGCGCGTCGGTCGCCACGATCTGGCGCGACTCTCCGGCGATGCGCTGGCGGCGTACCGGCGGACGACCGTCGGCTTCGTCTTCCAGCATTTCGGGCTGTTGGACCTCCTGTCGGCCCGCGAAAACGTGGAGCTGGCACTGGCGCTGGCCGACGTTCCCCTTCATGAACGTCATCAGCGAGCCGGGGCGTTGCTGGAGGGAGTCGGGCTCGGTCGCCGTGCCGACCACCGGCCCTCGGCGCTGAGCGGCGGCGAGCGTCAGCGGGTCGCGATCGCCCGGGCCCTTGCCAACAATCCGGGGCTGATCCTGGCCGATGAGCCGACCGGAAACCTGGATGCGCAAACGGCGATGCTCGTCCTCGAACTGTTGGAACGCGTCCATCGTGAGCAGGGCTGCACGCTGGTCGTCGTGACGCATAACCAGGCCGTGGCGGAGCGGGCCGATCACCGCTACCTGGTCGATGCCGGCAAGCTGGTCGCGTGAGCTGGCGCGATTCGCTCACGCTCGCCATCCGCAGCCTTCGCCGGCGGCCGGGCCGGACCGCGCTCACCGTCCTCGCGGTCACGCTGGGGACGGGGCTGCTGATGGCGCTGGGGACCATCGCCGGTACGGCCGACACCCGCGTCATCAGCCAGTTGAGCAAGGGTGGGCCGGCGGCCGCCATCAAGGTCGCCGCGGCTGAGCCCGACCCGACGCAGCTGGCCTCCGATAACCTGCGGGTAGGAAAGCCAAAGAACCTCACGGACGAGGCGGTCAGGGCCATCCTGCGGGCGCCGCACGTCGACTCCGTCGTTCCAATTCTCGCCACCCGCGTGCTGGCGATCCCACCCCCACGCGGCAGCGCGGCCGTCCCCGTCTCGGAGGCCGCCGAGCGACGATCGCGCCCTCCGGATCCGATCTTCGAAACCATGGTCGGTGCGGACCTCTCCCGCGTGCACCAACTCCCGATCACCCTGCTCGCCGGGCGGCTGCCCGCCGCGGCCTCGCTGACCGAGGTCGCCGTGACCCAGGGCTACCTCGACCGGCTGCATCTCGACGTCAACAAGCCGGCCATGGTCCTCGGCACCGACATCGAGTTCGCCGACCCGCAGTTCAACTCCAAGGATCCCGTCAAGTACCGCGGCCGCTGGTTTCGGGCCAGGGTGGTGGGCGTCGTCGCGCAGGAAGTCGGTGACGGCCAGTTCCTGGTGCCGATTCGACAGACGCAGGTGGCACGGGTCTGGTCGCTACAGGGTGAGGGCGACGGGGGCGACCTGCCCTTGCCGACCTCGGCCTACACGGGCCTCGTCGTCATCGCGTCGAGCCTCGATGAAGTGCACACGGTTCGTGGGGAGATCACGGTCCTCGGATATGCGACCAGCGCGCCGGAGCATCTCGTCGCATCGGTGCAGAAGTACTTGCACGTGGTCGACATCGTCCTCGGCGGTATCGGGACGATCGCGCTGGTCATCGCATGCCTCGGGATCGCCAATGCCCTGCTGGCCGCGGTTCGAGAACGCCGGCGCGAGATCGGGGTGCTCAAGGCGATCGGCGCCCGCGATCGCGACATCCTGCGATGGTTCCTGGTGGAGGCGCTCGCGGTGGGGGCCGTCGGCGGTCTGCTCGGGACCCTGCTTGGTGTCGCGGTCGCGGAAGTGGTCGGTTCCATCGTGAACGGGTACCTTGTGGCGCAGGGCCTCGAGGGGGTGGATCTCGGTGGCATCTCCCCGCTGTTCCTGCTGGCCGGGATCGCGGGAACCATCGTGCTGGCGCTGATCGCGGGCGTCATCCCGGCGCTCCAGGCGGCCCGGCTTCCGGCGCGGGATGCCGTGGGAGGCGCATGACCATCCGAATCCCTGGCCCATCCACCCTGGTCACGGCGGCCCTGGCTGCCGTGCTGAGCGCCTGCGGCACGCCATCCGCCTCGAGCACGGGTT
>DIZV01000098.1:0-851 GCA_002427995.1 Chloroflexi bacterium UBA6019 | reverse complement strand
CGGCGAGCCAGCCGGCCGCCGGTCCGGCCCTCATCTACGCGGCCGTCGGGGCCAGCGAAACGGTGGGGACCGGCTCCGAACAGGGGGTGCGCCAGGCCTGGCCGCAACTGGTGTACAACGATGTCCTTCCACGCTCGGCGCTCTACTACAACTTCGGAATACCGGGGGCCACAACGGCGGAGGCCGTGCAAACGGAACTACCACAGGCGCTCGCCGTCCATCCCACCCTCGTGACGGTCTGGTTGAACGTCAACGATCTGCTGGCCGGCGTGACCCCGCAGTCCTACGAAGGCCAGCTCCGCAGCCTGGTGCACGCGCTGCGACAGCGGGGCGCGGCGCGGGTCCTGATCGCGAACACGCCCGCGTTGGATCGGCTGCCGGAGGTGCGGGCCTGTCTGTCAGGAACCTTGCCCGCGACCTCGCCGTGTCCCACCGGCGTGGCGACGCCAACCATCGACCAGCTCAACGCGCAGGTGGATCGCTACAACGCCGCGATCAGCCGGGTCGCCGCAGGCGAGGGCGCGGTCCTGGTGGATCTGCACGCCCAGGGCGAGGTCGCCGACAGTCACCCGGACTGGGTCAGCGCCGACGGCTTTCATCCGAGCGAGCTCGGCTACGCCGCCATCGCCGGCGCCTTCGAGGCGGTGCTGCGGAAGGGAACGCCCGCCTAGAACCCGGTCACCAGCCGGACAGCTGTCGCCGCGTCCGGCTGTCATTTTTTGCCAGCGTCGGCGCCAGGCGTCGGGTGATCGCGGAAATGTCCCGCCAGCATCGTTGCTTCTCGACGTTGACCAGGCCGAAGCGGAAGCGCAGCAGCCGAATGCGTCTGACCATCTTGATGAGTGCTACGC
>DIZV01000021.1:1747-2610 GCA_002427995.1 Chloroflexi bacterium UBA6019 | reverse complement strand
GCGGACCGGGGCTCGGCCGCAGCCCAAAGAGAAGCCCGGCCCACCAGGACGACGGCGGGCGGTCAAAGGACCCGATTAGCGGGCTCTGGTCTGGCCTGTCAACAGGAGCCGGCCGGTCGGTTCAGACCGGCCAGCGCTCCAGCCGCCAGGCCATCCCCCAAAAGGCGAGCTCGTAGCGGCTGGAGGTCATGAAGGCCGCCTCCATGGCCTGCAGGGTGGCGGGCGGGGCGTTCGCACCCAGGCGGTCGACGAGTCCCCGGCACCAGTCCGCCAGGGCGGCGAAATCCGGGTCGGCGTAGGCGTCGATCCAGGCGGCCAGCCGGGTGTCGGCGGGCCGGGGACCCAGGGCCAGCTCGAGGCCGATCTCGGAAAAGCCCCACATGCACGGCAGCAGGGCCGCGCACAGCTCGGCGAAGTCGCCGGTGGCCGCCGTCCGCACGAGGAAGTCGGTATAGGCCTGGGTGGTGGGCGCCATCGGCTCGCCTTCTAGCTCGGCCTCGGAGATGCCGAGCCCGGCGGCCAGCTCGCGGTGCAGCGACATCTCGGTCACCGCGGTCGCCCGCAGCAGCTCCGCGAACCTGGTCAGGGTCGGGAGGTCTGGCGAGCGGGCGGCGGCGAGCGCGAAGAGACGGCAGTACTCGACCAGGAAGCAGTAGTCCTGCCGGACCCAGTACTCGAAGCGCTCCCGGTCCAGGTTTCCCTGCCCCACGCCGCGGACAAAGGGATGGGCGTGCTGCGCCCTCCAGATCGGATCGGCGGTCCTTCTCAGGCGGTCGCTGAAGTGCTCGCTCACCGGGCTCGAAAAGCCATGTCCCAGAACTCACGCTCCAGGCGGACGATCCGCAGCCAGGCCGCCTCCGCGG
>DIZV01000021.1:0-1640 GCA_002427995.1 Chloroflexi bacterium UBA6019 | reverse complement strand
CGTCCAGTGCTCCACGAACTCGCGGTACTCGGCCGCCCCCGGCGCCGCCCCTCGCCACGCCTCCAAATAGGCGAGCTCGAGCGCCCACAGCGCGGTCAGGCCGACCTCGAAGGGCTCCCGGAGCAGCCGGTCTAGCTCCTCGCGGTAAGCCTCGGTCGTAGGGTGGCGCGGGGCGGCCAGAGCCAGCCCGCGGCGCGTGACGTGCCCCTCGAACCAGGTCAGCTCAGTCTCCAGCGCCACCAGGCCGCCGGCCAGGATCGCCTGCGCGCCGCGCGGAGCCCCGGCCAGGAGCTGGGCCTGGAAGACCAGCAAATCGCCGACGAACAGGTAGTCCTGCTGGAGCCAGGCGGCGAACGCGCCGGCCGGAAGGCCGCCCTCCCGGACACCGTCGAGAAACGGGTGGCAGGTGGCGGCCCGCCATTCGTGGGCATGCTGCTCGAGAAGCTCGGAGGCGGCCACCGGACCATTGTGCCCGGCCGCCGGTTCAGCGATTGGCGACCAGCACCTCCAGCGAATCGACCTACAACCACGATCGGCCTCACCGAAGCCTTGGTTTAAGCCGCCCCTTCCAAAGCAACCGGTCAGCGGGGGAACAATCGAAGTCCGACCGGTCCTTGGCGGTCTCCATCATGTCTACGAACGAGCAGCTTGAACCGGATCGACTTTTGCCGCCCTACGACCGGCAGGAGCCCACTCCCTAGACTACTCGAGGTGCCAGAGCATCCAAGTGAAGACGAGGCCAAAGAGGCGGCCAAGGATTTAACAGAGGCGGACAGCCTGCTCCCCGGCGAGCAAGATGCCCTCCACTCCCGCTTTTGGGATGATGCCAAGATTTGGTATGACGTCTACGAAGAACTTTCCCACTTTAAGCACCACCTTCTGGCTGCTCTGGTCGAACAGCGAAACGGTGTCCGGCAGGAAGGCCGGCATGAGGTTCAGAACGACAAGATCCTGCTGACACGCGAGGCTGATCGGCTGTCACGTCGCCTCGAATTCTGGCAAGAAGAGTTACGGAAGCGGACTCGACCGAGTCCGGGTTAGTCTCGGTTACGCGGCAACCAAGCTGCCGCCCTCCGGATTCGCTCAGACACGCGCCGACGCAATCCCTCCAATTTGTTCCGCGCAGCCGGGGTCTTTGCATCGACCTCAAATAGATAGTCGATACCAGAGCTCGCCCATCCGAGGTCGTCCTCGCCTGCGGGCCGCGGAAATACGATAGATGTT
This sequence comes from Chloroflexi bacterium UBA6019, assembly GCA_002427995.1. Lineage (GTDB taxonomy): Bacteria > Chloroflexota > Dormibacteria > Dormibacterales > Dormibacteraceae > UBA6019. The sequence continues at coordinate 416 of DIZV01000021.1, read as the reverse complement.
GCCTTCTGCATTGATAAGCATACTATCATGTTTTGAAAGCATTTGCTATAAGATGGTCGGGGCGTAGGGTGGCAAAAGTTGCGCCACGAACATGGAGGGTTGATCCGATGTAGATAGGGCGACCGGAAGTGATGCCATGTTGGCGATGGGGGTAGGCCCCCCGGAGTCGCCCGCGCAGGGGGAGGCTCCAAACCACCGCAAGCTGCGTCGGCACAACGGCCGGGGTGGTGAGCGTTGCGGAAAAGGCGACCGTGAGAGGACGTCAGGTGAGAACTGGAGAAGACGAACGAAAGTGAACCGTCGATGACGCGTCGAAAGCCCTCAACGATGTCGAAACCGAGAATGCTTTTGGTCTCGGGACAAGAGGCGGCGTGAGCCCGGTTCAGGCACCAACACGAAGAGATCAGCTGCCCAAA
>DIZV01000034.1:14308-17831 GCA_002427995.1 Chloroflexi bacterium UBA6019 | reverse complement strand
ACGCCAACATCGACCGCGTCCACGCCGAGCTGGCCGAGCAGGGCATCGTCACCGTCCATTACGGCGGCGAGCACGAGTGCGTCCACGTCTCGGCCCGGAGCGGACTCGGCCTCGATGACCTCCTCACGACGATCGTCCTGACGACCGAGATCGAGGACCTCAAGGCCAACCCCGACCGGAACGCCATCGGCACCATCGTCGACGCCCACATCGAGCGCGGGCGCGGGCCGGTCGCCACCGTCCTCGTCCAGGCCGGCACGCTCCGGGTCAGCGACTACTTCGTGGTCGGCCACATCTACGGCCGCGTCCGCGCCCTCGCCGACGACCGCGGCCGCTCGGTTAGCGAGGCGGGCCCGGCGACGCCGGTCGTCGTCTCCGGACTCGAGGAGGTCGCGACCGCCGGCGATATCTTCCAGGTCGTCAACTCCGAGAAGTCGGCGCGAGGGATCGCCCTCGCCAAGCTGCAGGAGAAGCGCACCAACGAGGCGGCCGCCACCTCGACGCCGCGGATCACGCTGGAAGAGCTGGCCCGCCGCGCCGTGGAGGGCGAGGTCAAAGAGCTCAACCTCGTCATCAAGGCCGACGCGCAGGGTTCTCTGGAGGCACTCCGGGGCGCCCTCCAGAAGATCGAGGACCCGGTGGTCGCGATCAAGATCGTGGGCGAAGGCGTCGGGACGGTCACCGATTCCGACGTTCTGCTGGCGAGCGTCTCCAACGCGATCATCGTCTGCTTCAACCTGAAATCGACGCCGGCGGGCGACAAGGCCGCCGAGCGCGAGAAGGTCGAGGTCCGCTACTACGACGTCATCTACAAGCTGACCGAGGACGTGGAGCGGGCCGCCAAGGGTCTCCGCGAGCCCACCTACCGCCAGGTCCACGAGGGCCAGGTCGAGGTGTTGATGCCGATCAAGATCCCGCGGATGGGCAACATCGCCGGTTCCCGGGTGCTGGACGGCAAGGTCAGCCGCGGCGGCTGGGCGAAGCTCAGTCGCGGCGGGAACCAGATCCACGAGGGCCGGATCACCTCCCTCAAGCACTTCAAGGAGGACGTCCGCGAGATGGCGGCGGGCCAGGAATGCGGGATCGGCCTAGAGGGCTTCGACACCTTCGAGCCGGGCGACCAGATGGAGACGTTCCGGCTCGAGCGCGAAGAGCTCTAGAGAGCCTTGGGCTACCGCCAGACGCAGGTCGCGGGCCAGGTCCGGCAGGAGGTCATGGAAATCATCCAGCACGACCTCAAGGATCCCCGGATCGGCTTTGTGAGCATCACCGAGGTCCGGATGTCGCCCGACTTCCGCTCGGCGCGGGTCATGGTCAGCGTGCTCGGTACCCCCGATGAGCAGCAGGCGAGCCTCAAGGGCCTGATCAGCGCCAAGGGCCTGATCCGCCACGAGCTGGGACGCCGGCTGAGCAACCTCAAGTCCTCGCCCGAGATCCATTTCGAGCTCGACCCCTCGATCGAGTACAGCGTCCACATCTCAAAGCGCCTGCGCGAGGTCCTGCCGCCGCCCGAAGATGGGAGCGGCGGATGAGCAAGGAAGGCCTGGAAGAGCTCTACCGGCAGGTCGGCGGGCTCCTCGACGCCCACGACCAGATCCTCATCTTCGGGCACAAGGACGCCGATGGCGATACCCTCGGTTGCTCGCTGGGCTTTGCCGAAGCGCTCGGGACGCTGGGCAAGAAGGTCTGGGTGATAATCCCGCCGCCGGTGCCCGAGATGTACGAGTGGCTGCCCGGCTACGAGCGGATCGTGGACCGCCCGCCGCCCGGCGCCGACCCCCAGCTGGTGCTCTTCTTCGACGCCGGCAACATGGAGCGCTCGGGTTCTTCGGTCCGCCACATCGCGAGCCACGCGACGATCGTCAACATCGACCACCACCTGACCAATGCGATGTTCGGCGACATCAACGTCATCAACCCCGACGCCGCGGCCGTGGGGGAGATGGTGGTCGACATGCTCGACAGCTATGGCTACCAGATCACGCCTTCGATCGCCACCAACCTCTACACGGCGATCCTGACCGATACCGGCGGTTTCCGGCACGAGAACACGACCGCCCGCTCGCTCGAGTACGCCGCCCGCCTTGCCCGGCTCGGAGCCAGCCCCGGGCGGATCGCGTCGATGGTCTACAAGTCGCGCCCGCTGACAACTCTCAGGCTCAACGCCCTGAGCCTGGCCGAGATGCGGGTCGAAGCGGACGGACGGCTCGTCTGGTCCACCGTCACCCGCCGCATGTTGAAGGAGGCGAGCGCGGTGATGGCGGAGGCGGAGGGGATCATCGACAACCTCAACTCGATCGGCGGCCTCGACCTGGCGGTCCTTTTCAAGGAGGTCGGCGAGCGGATGACAAAGATCAGCGTGCGCAGCCGCGGGGCCGTTGACGCCGCGGCCCTCACAGCCGAGTTCGGCGGCGGCGGCCACCTCCGCGCGGCCGGCGCCGAGATCGCCGAACCGATGGAGGTGGCGATCGAGCGGGTGATAGCAGCCGCGCATGCGGCCCTCGGGATGGACGATGCGACCCGATGAGCGAGAGCGAGCGGCTGGTCGGGACTGAGGTTCTGGTCCAGGGGGGTAGGCCGCGCGCAGGCTCCGCCGAGCACGCCCGACAGGGGGGACGTCCCCCCTCACCATGAAGGCAGGTGTAATCAACCTCGATAAGCCGGCCGGTGAGACCTCATTCACCATGGTCCGCCGGCTGCGGGCGATAACGGGAGCCAAGCGGGTGGGGCACGCCGGCACGCTCGATCCCCTGGCCACCGGCGTGCTTCCGATCCTCTTCGAGTCGGCGACCCGCCTGGCCGATTTCGCCCACCTGCTGCCCAAGACCTACCTGGCCGACATCCACCTCGGCTTCCGCACCAACACCGACGACGCCGAGGGTGAGCTCGAACCGGTCGGCAACCCCAGCGGGCTGGGGGCCGACGCGGTAGAGGAGAGCCTGGTGGGCTTTGTGGGTCGGATCCTGCAGGCGCCGCCCGCCTTCTCCGCCGTCAAGATCGACGGCCAGCGTTCCTACAAGCTGGCCCGCGCCGGCGAGGGGCCGGCACCGGCACCGCGGGAGGTCGTGATCGAGTCGATCCGGCTCCTCGACTTCCGCCCCGGTGCCTCCGCGGTGGCGAGCGTCGAGGTCGTCTGCGGCAGTGGCACCTACCTGCGCGCCCTTGCCCGCGACCTTGGCGAGAGGCTCGGCGTCGGCGGCTACCTCGGGCGCCTTGTCCGCTCCGCCTATGGCGGCCTGTCGCTGGCCGACTCCGTCGGCATCGCCGACCTGCCCGATGCCGCCGCTGTCGAGGCCCGCCTCCTGCCACCCGAGTCGGTCCTGCCCGAGATGGAGCGTGTTCGGCTGAACGTCGAGCAGGAGGCGATGGTGCGGCAGGGGCGCACCGTCCGGGTCCTGCCCGAGCCGGGCCCCGGCCCGCTCCGCGCCCACTCCGCCGACGGCCGCCTGATCGCGCTCGGTCACGCCGACCCTCTCCGGCGAACCTTCGTCCCCGAAAAAGTCTTCTCGTGAACGATGCAAGG
>DIZV01000034.1:7269-14253 GCA_002427995.1 Chloroflexi bacterium UBA6019 | reverse complement strand
GGGAGGGAGTGAGTCGTGAACGTTCACCAGGGACTGCCCGACAAATCCATCGGGCCCGTTGCGCTGGCGATCGGCAGCTTCGACGGGGTTCACCTCGGGCATCGTCACGTGCTCGACCGCGTGAGGGCCGCGGCAGCTCGCGAGGGCGGCCGCGCGGCCGTGGTGACGTTCGAACCACACCCCCGGTGCGTGCTCGAGCCGGCTCGCTGCCCGAAGTCGCTGACGACGATCGACGAAAAGCTGGCGCTGCTCGACCGGCTCGGCGTCGACGATGGGGTCGTGGTCAAGTTCACACCCGCCCTGGCCGGTCTGAGCGCAAACGAATTCATGGCCGGCGTGAGCGCCGCGATGGACGTCCGCGCAGTTGTCTGCGGCCCCGACTTCGCCTTCGGGCAGGCGCGCCAGGGCAACCCGGTCTGGCTCGGCGAGCACGGCTTCGCGGTCGAGGTCGTGGAACCCTTCCGGCTCGACGGGGTCGAGCTCCACTCGTCCGAGGTCCGGACCCTCCTCGGTGCCGGCGATGTCCCGGCGGCGAACCGGCTGCTCGGCCGTCCCTTCCTTCTTCGCGGCACCGTCGAGCATGGCGCCGAGGTGGGGAGGGGGCTTGGTTTTCCGACCGCCAACCTGGCCGTCCAGCTCAACAAGCTGGTGCCCGCACGCGGCATCTACGCGGTCTGGGTCAGGAGCCCCTTCGGACGCCACCAGGGTGCCCTCAACATCGGCTACCGGCCCACCTTCGGTGGCGACCGGCTCACGATCGAGGTCTACCTCCTCGACTTCGACGGCGACCTCTACGGCGCCCAGCTCGAGGTCGAGTTCGTGCTCCGCATCCGGGACGAGGAGAAATACGAGAGCGCTACCGAGCTGGCCGACGCTATCGCGCGTGACGTGGCCGAGACGAGGAGGATCCTGGAGCGGTGAGCGACGTCATCGTCGTCGGCGGGGGACTCGCCGGCGCCTGGGCCGCGGTCTCCGCCGTCCAGGCCGGTGCGAAGGTGACGCTGGTCGCCCGAGCCCCCGGGGCCACCGCTCTCTACGCCGGCGGGATGGAGATCGCGCCGGACCTGGAGGCGGTGCTGGCGGCCGAGCCCTATCACCCCTTCACCCGGCTCTACCGCGACCACCTGAAGCTTGCCGCCGACCTCGAGCACGTCTCCCATTCGCTCGTCGCCGAGCTCGGCCGGGCGGGCCTCCCGGTTGCCGGCGAGCTGCGCCGGCCGGGCCGCTACCCGGATCTGCACGGGGTGCCGCGGAGCGCCCAGCTGGTCCCGGTCACCGTCGCGCCCGGGGAGCTCGCCTCCCTTCGTGGCCGTCGGGTTGCGATCGTCGCGGTGGAAGGAGTGGGCGATTACGATGCCGAGAGCACGGCCGAGGCGATCTCCGAGCACGGCGTCAAGGCGACCGTCGCCAGGGTCTCGATGAAGGGCCTGCCGCCCGGGGCGGCGCTCGGCGACCTCTTCGGCCGCGCCGCGCCCGCGGTCCGGTCGGGCGCCGACCTGGTCGCCTACCCGCCCGGGCTTCGTCAAGCTTCCGGGCAACGGGTTCGAGCTGCTCGCCGCCGCTCCCTCGCCCCACGGCTGGCGGCTCCAGAAGGCGCTCGAGAGCGTGCTCCGCCGGGCGGGGGTCGCGGTCGTCGCCGGAGAGGTGACCGGCTTCCGGCGCGAGGGCACCCGCCTCCTCGCCGCGCAGGTCGCGGATTCCGAGCTGGCGGCCGACTCCTTCGTCCTCGCCACCGGCCGCTTCATCGGCGGTGGGCTGGTCAAGTCCCGTCTCGTCCATGAGCCGCTGCTCGACCTCGCGGTCTATTACCAGGGAGAGCCGATCGAGGACGCCTACCCGCGACTGCGGCACCTCGAGTACCTGGACCCGGCGCCCGCCTTCCGGACCGGCCTCCTCACCGACGGCGAGCTGCGCCCGGTCGACCCCACCGGCGCCCCCGCTTTCGTCAACCTGCGGGCGGCCGGCTCGGTGCTCGGTGGCTATGACTATGCCGGCGGCGGCTGCGGCTTCGGCGTGCCGCTGCTGACCGGCTGGCTGGCGGGGCGGTTCGCCGCGGCATGAGAGACAGCTGGCCGCTCGGCGTGATGCGCCGGCGACCGCGCGGCGCCGCGATGGCGGTCGAGGCAGTCCGGCCGCAGAGCTACCAGGAGGTTGCCGGCCTTCTTCGCCGGGCCAGCGCCGAAGGCACCGTCGTCGTGCCCACCGGCGGCCTCTCGGCCGTGACGGGTGCCGTCGATATTCAGCCCGGCCAGCTCGCCCTCGACCTGACCGCCCTCAACCGGGTGCTGGAGATCGACGAGCTGAACCTGACCGCGCGGGTCCAGGCCGGCGTCAACGGGCTGGAGCTGGAAGAGCTGCTGAACCGGCGCGGGCTGACCCTCGGCCACTTTCCCAGCTCGCTGCCGGTGGCCACCGTCGGCGGCCTCATCGCCACCCGCTCCTCGGGCCAGGAGTCGACCTTCTACGGCAGCATCGAAGATCTGGTTCAGGGCCTGACGGTCTGCCTCCCCGACGGAACCATCGCCGAGGTTCTGCCCGGTCCCAGGTCGGCAATCGGGCCTGCGCTGCACGAAATCTTCATCGGGTCCGAGGGCGCGCTCGGCGTGGTCCTGGACGCGGTGCTCCGGGTTTCCCGGCTGCCCGCCGCCACGCACGGCCGCGGCTTTGACTTCGCCACGCTCGAGGCGGGCCTGGACGCGATGCGTGAGATCGTCCAGTGCGGCGTTCGGCCGCTGGTGCTGAGGCTCTACGACCGGGAGGACACGGCCTTCCAGGGCTCCACCGCCGAAGGCTGCCTGCTGGTGGCGGGAACAGCGGGCGAAGCGGCGCTCGCCGCCGCGGGGATGGCGGTCCTGGAAGCCCGCTGCGGGGCAGCCTCCGACCTCGGCGAGGAACCCTTCCGGCGCTGGCGCGAACGCCGGTTCCACCTCTCCCGGGAGCGGCTGCTGGAGACTCTCGCGGCGCCCGGCTCCTTCGCCGACACGATCGAGGTCGCGGCGCCGTGGGACCGCCTGTCCGCTCTCCATGCCGAGGTCAAGGCGGTGCTGGCGGCGGAGGGGATCGGCCTCTGCCACTTCTCCCACGCCTACCCCCAGGGCTGTTGCGCATACTTCACCTTCGCCGGGTCGGCCGCCTCCGAAGCCGAGGCGGAGGGCGCCTACCAGCGCTGCTGGGAGGGTGCCATGGAGGCGTGCTTCCGGCATTCGGCGACGATCGGTCATCACCATGGCGTCGGGCAGGTTCGAGCGCCCTGGATCAGGCGGGAGATGGGGGAGTGGTGGCAGGTATGGGAAAGGGTGCGGTCGAGCCTCGATCCGAAGGGCGTCATGAACCCGAACGCGGTGGGAGCCGCCCGCAAGACCTCCTCCTGATCGTCAACCCGGCCGCTCGGGCCGGCCGCGCGGGCCGTGACTGGCCCCGCCTGGCAGCCGAGATCCGGGGCGCCGGGATCCAGTTCGAGGAGGCGTTCACCACCCGCCCGAACGAGGCGACCGAGATCGCCCGGAGCGCTGTCAGGGCGAACCGCGGCGTCGTCGCCGCGGTCGGTGGCGACGGCACCCTGTACGAGGTCGTCAACGGCTTTTTCGAGAACGGCGAGCCGATCGCCACCAACTCGCGGATCGGCCTCATCCCCTTCGGCACCGGCAGCGACCACCAGCGCAGCTTCGAGCTCCCGGACGGGGTGCACGCCGCCCGGGTCCTGGTCGACGGGAGCCCGCGGACGATCGACGCGGTGCGGGTGCTGATCGGCGGCCGGACCCTCTTCTACACCAGCATCGGCGAGGCCGGCTTCGGCGCTTTCGTGGCTGACAAGGTCAACCGGACGCCCAAGACGCTGGGCGGCAAGCTCAGCTTCCAGATCGGCACCTACCGGGGCTTCGCGACCTGGCGGCACGTGCCGGTCCGGGTCGCGATCGACGGGACCGAGGTCCGCGAACTGACCGCCCAGGCGGTGACCGTGGCCAACTGCCGCTATTACGGCGGAGGGATGCTGATCGCTCCCATGGCGCTGCCCGACGACGGCCTCCTCGACGTGCTCATCACCGGCGCCATCGGCAAGCTGGAGGCACTCGGCGGATTCTCCAAGATCTACAGCGGAACCCACGTCGACGATCCCAAGCTGAAGCGCTGGTTCGAGCACTTCCGCGCTCGCCAGGTGGAGGTCTCCTCCTCGGTCCCGGTGCTGGTCCAGCTGGATGGGGAGATCGTCGGCAACCTCCCCGCCACGTTCGAGGTGATGCCCGGCGCGCTGCGCTTCATGACACCGGCATGAAGGGAGTCGTGGCCGCCTCCCACCACCTCGCCTCGGAGGCGGGCGCCGAGATGCTGCGCGAGGGCGGCAACGCGATCGACGCGGCGATCGTCGCCAACGCCGTGCTCTGCGTCGTCTATCCCCACATGACCTCGATCGGCGGCGATCTCTTCGCCCTCGTCTGGCCCGCCGGCGCCGCTGAGCCGATCGGTCTCCAGGGCGCCGGGCGATCGGGGGAGGGGGCGTCGATCGAGGCGATGCGGGAGCGTGGCTTCTCGGCCATGCCGCTGCGGGGCGCGACGACGGTCACCGTTCCCGGCACCGTCCAGGCCTGGGGCCGGCTGATCGAGCGCTACGGGACAGTTGGGCTGGGCCGTGCGCTGGCGCCGGCGGCGGCGATCGCCCGCGATGGGTTCGTGGTCGGCGAGAACCTCTCCCGCCAGCTTCACGCCGACCACGCCTGGCTGTCCCAGGACCCCGAGGCGGCGCGGGTGCTCCCGCCGCTCCTGGCCGGCATGAAGCTGCGCCAGCCCGAGCTGGCGACGACCCTGGAGCAGATCGGCCGGAGCGGCTTCGGCGGCTTCTACTTCGGCGAAATGGGCCGCGCCATCGCCGCCGCGGTGGAGCGCCGGGGCGGTTTTCTGACCGCGGCCGACATGGCCTCGCACCGAGGCGAGTGGATCGCGCCGCTGGCGCTGCGCTACCGGGACCTGACGATCTACGAGATGCCCCCGCCGACCCAGGGCCTGGTCGCGCTGGCGATGCTCGCGCGGCTGGAGCGGGACCCGTCCTCCTCGCTCCGGGCGGGGCCGTCGCTGGCCCGGCGGCTGGCCGGCCTGCGCGAGGTCACCTACGGGTTGCGCTCGCGCTACCTTTCGGACCCGGACTTCACGCCCGTGCCGGCGGAGCCCTTCCTCGACGCCGACGCGGTGGGGGCAGGTCCGCTGGAGACCCTGCCCGACGGGGACACGGTCTACCTCTGCGCGGCCGACGCGGAGGGCAACCTGGTCTCCCTGATCCAGAGCATCGCCTTCGACTTCGGCTCCGGGGTGATCGCCGAGGGGACCGGGATCCTGCTCCAGAACCGCGGCTGCTAACTTCAGCCTCGACCCCGGCCATGTGAACCGGCTGGAACCGCGCAAGCGGACCATGCACACGCTGATCCCGGCACTCGCCGCCCGCGCCGGCCGGCCCTACGCCGCCTTCGGGACGATGGCCGGCGAGGGCCAGCCGCAGATCCAGGTCCAGGTCGCCCTGAACCTCTTCGACGCGGGGCTGGAGCCGGCCGAAGCGGTTTCCGCCCCACGGGTGCGGGTGAACCCGGCGGGCGACGTCCTCTGGGTGGAGGCGGATTACCCCGGGGCGGCGGAGCTGAACCGCGGCGCCTCCCCGACGGTCGAGCTGCTGCCGCCCCGCGACCAGAGGCTGGGCCATGCCCAGGCCCTGATCGTCGACGGAGCCGACTCCTGGCGGGCGGGAGCGGACCCGCGCGCGGAAGGCTCGGTCGAGTTCAGCTCCGCCTGACCAGCCCTACTTCAGCAGGTACTCCTCGATCACGTCGGCGGCGCGAGAGTCGCCCGGCTCGGACCTTTCCCGCAGCCGCCCCGCCACCTGCCGCTTCAGCGCCGGCTCGCCGGCGGGGCCGACCTTGAACTTGGCCTCGGTCGCGACGATCGTGAGCCGCGCGGTGCCGAGCAGGCCGAGCCGCGCGCCGTAGAACTCATTCACCGCCAGTGGCTCATAGGAGGCGCCCGGCTCGTGGTGGGCCAGGAGCCGGCTCAGAGCGCCGGCCACGTCGGCCGGCTCGACCGAGATGAACCGGGCCTCGCACTCGAAGGCGACGGCGCGGAAGTGCAGCGTGGCCCGACCGCCATCGACCGGGTCGACGAAGTCGTGGGGCGTGAAGGCCAAAAAGTCGCTGACGAAGAAGGTGCAGCGGGGGTTGTCGCGGAGAGCCACGAAGGTGGAGTCCCGCTGGACGAAGTGGAGCTCGATCTCGTCGTCGGTCTTGACGAAGGGCAGGACTGAGACCTGGGGGAAGCCGCCCGGTGGAACCGCGATGATGGTCCCCTGCCGCATCGAGGCGACGAATTCCTCAACCTGGTCCGGTGGGGTGGGGTACCTGGGCGAGCGATACACGCCGCTCATTGTCTCCCAGCCCGAGCGTCGCCAATGAAAAAGTGGCCCGATCGCTATAATCAGCCACTGATTTGGCAGTCGAGCAAGAAGTAAAGGGAAGCTTGATCGCGGAGCATCGGCTCCACGACTCGGATACAGGTTCGCCGGAGGTGCAGGTAGCGATCTTCTCGACGAGGATCAACCAGCTCACCGACCACCTGAAGGCGAATCCCAAGGACCACCACTCCCGCCGTGGTCTCCTCCTTTTGGTGGGCAAGCGACGTCGGCTGCTGAACTACCTGAGCCGCAACGACATCGAGCGCTACCGCTCGCTGATCAGCAAGCTCGGGATACGGAGATAGTTCAGAAGCCGGAGCCGTTTTTCCTTCGAGACGGGGTCGAGCCCCTGGCAGCTCCTTTCCAACGGTGTGGTTGGAAGGCAGCTGCCGGAGACTTGGCTTCGCAGAAGGGCAGTGGACTTCGCGCTTCTCATATGGAGGTAAGCGCGTGGCAATAGTCACCAAATCACGGGACTTCGACGGCAAGCACATCTCGATCGAGGCAGGGCGGGTCGCCGAGCAGGCCAACGGGGCCGTCATCATCCGCCAGGGGGA
>DIZV01000034.1:876-7099 GCA_002427995.1 Chloroflexi bacterium UBA6019 | reverse complement strand
CTCACCTGCGACTACGAGGAGAAGATGTACGCGGCGGGCAAGATCCCGGGCGGGTTCATCCGCCGGGAGGGCCGGCCGACCGAGACCGCGACCCTGGCCAGCCGGCTGACCGACCGGCCGATCCGGCCGCTCTTCCCCGACGGTTTCAAGCAGGACATCTCGGTCGTCGGCACCGTCCTCAGCGTTGACCAGGAGAACGATCCGGTGATCCTCGCGATCAACGGCGCCTCGGCCGCGCTGACCATTTCCAACATCCCCTTCCAGGGCCCGATCGGCGCCGTCCGCGTCGGCTATATCGACGGCCAGCTGGTGCTGAACCCGTCGATGTCGAAGATGGCGGAATCCGAGATGGACCTCATCGTGGCCGGCAGCGCCGACGCGATCCTGATGGTCGAGGCGGGCGCCAAGGGCGTCTCCGAGCAGCTGGTGGTCGAGGCCCTGGCCAAGGCGCACGACCGGATCAAAGAGCTCTGCGCCCTCCAGGAGGAGCTCCGCCAGGAGGCTGGCCGGCAGAAGCTCGAGTTCACCCCGCCGAGCTACCCCGAGGACATCACCGGCGCGGTGGCCGAATACCTCGGCGGCAAGATCGACGAGGCGGCCTACGAGCCAGACAAGAAGACCCGCGAGGGAAGGCTCGCCGAGCTTCGCGGCCGGATGCTCGCAGAGCTCGGCGAACGCTTCCCCGAGCAGGTCGACGTGCTCAAGATCCTCTACGACAAGAAGCTCAAGGACCGCGTCCGGCAGCGCGTCATCGAAGAGGGTGTCCGTGTCGATGGGCGGGGCCTGAAGGACATCCGGCAGATCTCGGTCGAGGTCGGGATGCTGCCCCGGACCCATGGCTCGGCGCTTTTCACCCGCGGCCAGACCCAGGCCCTCAGCGTCACGACGCTGGGCAGCATGTCGGACGCGCAAAAGCTCGACGGTCTCGGCGACGACGAGAAGAAGCGCTACATGCACCACTACAACTTCCCCAGCTACTCGGTCGGGGAGTCGCGGCCCAGCCGCGGTCCCGGCCGGCGCGAGATCGGCCACGGCGCGCTCGCCGAGCGGGCGCTGCTCCCGGTCCTGCCGACGATCGATGAGTGGCCCTACACGATGCGGGTCGTGAGCGAGATCCTGAGCTCCAACGGCTCGACCTCGATGGCCTCCGTCTGCGGCTCGACGCTGAGCCTGATGGACGCCGGCGTGCCACTCAAGGCGCCGGTCGCCGGCATCGCCATGGGCCTCGTGACGCGGGAGGGCCGGCACGCGGTGATGACCGACATCCAGGGCGTCGAGGACGCCCTCGGCGACATGGACTTCAAGGTCGCCGGGACCCGGGAGGGCATCACCGCCCTCCAGATGGACATCAAGGTCAAGGGCCTGACCCAGGAGGTCATGGGCCAGGCGCTCGAGCAGGCCCGCGAGGCGCGGCTCTTCATCCTCGACCGGATGCTGGCGGTGCTGCCGCGGCCGCGCCAGGCGATGAGCCCCTACGCGCCGCGGATCACGACCATCCACATCAACCCGGACAAGATCCGCGACGTCATCGGCCCGGGTGGCAAGGTCATCCGCAAGATCGTCGAGGAGACCGGGGCCCAGATCGACGTCGAGGACGACGGCACCGTCTACGTGTCGTCGGCCGACCAGGACGGTGCCCGCAAGGCGATCGACTGGATCAAGGGTCTCACCGACGAGGTCGAGGTCGGCCGCATCTACCGTGGCAAGGTGGTCCGGATCATGCCCTTCGGAGCCTTCGTCGAGGTGATGCCCAACCAGGACGGCCTGGTCCACATCTCCCAGCTCTCCGACCACCGGGTCGAGAAGGTGGAGGACGTCACCAACCTCGACGACATCATCATGGTCAAGGCGGTCGAGATCGATAAGCAGGGCCGGCTCAACCTGAGCCGGCAGGCCGCGCTCGACGAGCTGAAGTCGAAGGGCGAACCGATCGAGGAGTCGATCGACCCGGAGAAGCTGGCGGCCGCCGTGGTCGCGGGTCCGCCTCCGCCCCGCGAGGCGAGCGGGTTCAGCGGCAACCGCGAACGCAGCGGAGGGTTCCGAGGCGGGCGCCGGGATGGTGGCGGCGGCCGGCAGGGCTAGCCCGGCGGGGACGCCGATCCGAGTCGCGGTGGCGGGATACCGCGGCAAGGTCGGGGTCGAAATCGTGCGCGGCGTCGAAGCCGCGCCGGACATGGAGTTCGTGGGAGGCGTCGAGGTCGGTGACGACCTCGGCGCCTTTCTTCACTCCCGGCACCCGGATGCCCTGGTCGACTTCACGCACCCCTCGGCCGCCCTGCGCAACGCCCTCGCGGCGGTGGCGGCCGGGTGCCGCCCGGTGGTGGGAACCACCGGCCTCCCGGAGGTGGGCGTCCAGCAGCTGGAGGACGCCTGCCGCGATGCGGGCGTCGGCGGCATCGTGGCGCCCAACTTCTCGGTCGGCGCCGTCGTGATGATGCACCTCGCCGAGATCGCCGCGCCCTACTTCACGGCGGCCGAGGTGATCGAGATGCACCACCCGACCAAGGCCGACGCGCCCTCCGGCACGGCGCTCGCGACGGCACGGCGAATCGGCGCCCGGCAGAAGTTCCAGTACTCGAGGACCGAGAAGCTGACCCTCGCCGGCGTGCGCGGCGGGGAGGAGGCGGGCGTCGGCGTCCACTCGGTGCGGCTGCCCGGCCTTGTCGCCGACCAGGAGATCCTTTTCGGGCTGGCCGGCCAGACCCTCACCATCACCCACCGGACGACCTCCCGGGAGGCGTTCGTGCCGGGCGTGCTGCTGGCGGTGCGGCGGGTGACGGCCGAGCCGCGCTTCTACCGCGCCCTCGACCAGCTGTTGGGGCTCGGCTAGGCCGGCACGGCGACCGGCGCAAGCACTGGCTCCGGCGCTCGCTGGGGCGCGACCTGGAGGCGCACCACCGGTCCGCTGAGCAGGAAGAGCGGCGCCAGGAGCGCGATCGCGGCCCCCAGGAGCATCGTCTGCGGCAGGCCGAGGGTCGTGCCCAGGTAGCCGCCGAGAACCGAGCCGAGTGGCACCGAGCCGACGATGACCGCCCGCATGGTGGCGTTCATCCGGCCCTGCGCCTGGCGGGGGGTGATCGATTGCCGGAGCGTGATCTGGTTGATGGCATAGACGTTGTTGTGCAGGTTTTGGAGCAGCAGCGAACCTGCCAGGAGCACCGCCGGCATGCCGAAGAGCGCGAGGGGGGCGAAGAAGAGGCTGAAGGCCAGGAAGAGCTGCGAGAGCGCCAGCGTCCGCCCCAGGCCCAGGCACCGGACCGCGGCCGGGGCAACCGCCGCACCGAACAGGAAGCCGAGGTTGCCGGCGGCGATCACCAACCCGATCAGGGCCGCCGACAGGTGGAGCGTGCGGTAGGCGAAGAGCAGGCTCACCGAGGTGAACATGAAGACGCCCAGGTTGGAGACCGCGGTCGCGCTGGCGATCGACCGCAGGATCGGGTTGCGGGCCACCATCGCGATGCCTCCGGCCATCTGGCGGAGCAGTGTCTCGCGGCCGGTCCGGGCCGGAGGTGGAGGCTCGGGCACCCTGATCCCGGCGACGTTGATGGCGGAGAAGAGGAACGTGAGCGAGGTGCCGAACAGACCTCGGGCGGGCCCGATCCCACTCAGCACGAGGCCGGCCAGCGCCGCCCCTCCGACCAGCGCCGGCGCGCGCGCCAGCTCGACCCGCGCGTTGGCCAGGAGCAGCTCGCCGTCGGAGAAGCTGGCCGGCAGGTTGGCCTGGAAGGCGACGTCGAAGCAGAGACCGAGGCAGCCATAGAGGAAGGCGATGACGTAGAGCTGGTGGAGGCTCAGCTCGCCCACCAGGAGACTGACGGCGACCGCGAGCAGGCAGAGGAAGCGGCCGGCGTCGGCGCCGACCATCACCGGCCGGCGGGGGAAGCGGTCGATCAGCGCTCCGGCCAGTGGGCCGAGGACGGGCGAGGAGATCCAGGGCAGCGCGGCGAGGATCCCGACCTCCATCGGCCCCGCGTTGAGGAAGAGGATGGCGACCGTCGGCAGGGCGAGGGCGCTCAGCTGTTGCCCGAAGCTGAGAGTCACCTGGGTCAGGAGGAGTCTTCGGAAGACCGGGTGCCCGCGGAGCGGACCGGCGACAAGGCGCGCCAAAAGAGCGACCACGGGAGCCATCGGATCGTATTGACGAACGGAGGGCGGCGGACTTGCGTGCCCTGCCGGTGGGTCGGAATGAGGTACAACACAGGGCGTGAAGCGCGCCCTCATCGTGATCGACGTCCAGAACGACTACTTCCCGGGCGGTGCCCTCCCCATAACGCACCCTCCCGATTCGCTCTACTGGATCACCGAGGCCATGGATGGCGCGGCGATGGCGGCGGTTCCGATCGTGATCGTCCAGCACGGCACCGACAACCCGGAGGCGAAGTCCTTCCTGAAGGGCAGCCGCGGCTGGCGCCCTGAAGGGAGAGGTGGAGGTGCGCAAGCGCGCCATCGTGATCGAGAAGACGCTGCCGGGCAGCTTCACCGGCACGATCCTCGACGCCTGGCTCAAGGAGAACGGAATCGACACCCTGGTGATCGTCGGCTACATGAGCCAGATGTGCTGCGACACCACCGCCCGGCAGGCGGTCCACCTCGGCTACCAGGTCGAGTTCCTCTCCGACGCGACAGGGACGCTCGACTTCAGCAATCAGGCGGGCAAGGTCAGCGCTGAGGAGCTCCACCGGGCGACGCTGGTGACCCAGCAGTTCCGCTTCAGCAAGGTGCTGACGACCGAGGCCTGGATCGGGTCCCTCAATTCCGTCGGCAAGTAAACTCACGTCCGTGGCCGGCTCCCCCTCCCGCCGATTCAACGTTGCCGTCGTCGGCGCCACCGGCGTCGTCGGTGCGGAGATGCTGAAGGTCCTTCTCCAGCGGCGGTTCCCGGTCGGTGAGCTGCGCGCGCTCGCCAGCGGCCGGTCGGCGGGCCAGAGGATCGCCTTCAACGGCGACCGGCTGGAGGTGCGGGCGCTCGACCGGAAGAGCTTCGCCGGCATCGACATCGCTCTCTTCAGCGCCGGCGCCGGGATCTCCACCGAGTTCGCCCCCGACGCGGTCGAAGCGGGGGCCCTCGTCGTCGACAACAGCAGCGCCTGGCGAATGGTCGAGAACTGCCCACTGGTGGTGCCGGAGGTCAATGGCGATGACATCGCCGACAACGAGGGCATCGTCGCCAACCCGAACTGCTGTGCCATCCCGCTGACGATGGTTGTCGACCCCATCCGTCGCGCGGTCGGATTGGAGCGGCTGGTCGTCTCGACCTACCAGAGCGCCAGCGGCGCCGGCAAGCCGCTGCTGGACGAGCTCGAGGAGCAGACCCGGATCATCGCGGCGGGCGGCCGGCCATTGCCCTCGGTGTACCCGAAGCAGCTCGCTCACAATGTCGTGCCCGGCGGCTGGGCGATGGACCAGGATGGCTACAACGAGGAGGAGGTCAAGATCGTGAATGAGTCGCGCAAGATCCTCCACGACCCCGGGCTTCGGATCGCCGTCACCTGCGTCCGGGTGCCGGTGCCGATCGGCCACGGCGAGGCTGTCTTCCTCGAGACCGTCGACCCGATTGGTCCCGACCGGGTGCGTGAGCTGCTCGCGGCCTCGCCCGGGATCACGGTGGAGGACGACCCGACGGGCCAGGTCTACCCGACCCCGGCCGAGGTGGCCGGCCGCGACGACGTCTACGTTGGGCGGATCCGCCGCGACCCCTCGACCCGGAACGGGATCGCACTCTGGCTGGTCAGCGACAACCTCCGCAAGGGGGCGGCTCTCAATGCCGTCCAGGTCGCGGAACGGGCGATCGAGATGGGGGTGAGATGAGCGAGATCGGACGGCTGTTGACCGCGATGATCACGCCCTTCAAGGAGGACGGTTCGGTCGATTACGGGGCGGCCCAGCGACTGGCGCGCCTCCTGACCGAGAACGGGTCCGACGGGGTGGTCGTCTTCGGCACCACCGGCGAGGCGCCCTCGCTTTCCGACGACGAGAAGATCGAGCTTCTGAAGGCGGTCAAGCGGGCGCTTCCCGGGCATACGGTGATGGCCGGCACCGGGACCAACGACACCCGGCATTCGCAGGAGCTGACGCACCGGGCCGTCGAGGCGGGAGCCGACGCCATCCTCGCCGTGGTGCCCTACTACAACAAGCCGCCCCAGGAGGGCATGTACCGGCATTTCCGGGCGATCGCCGAGTCGGCCTCCGGCAAGCCGGTCGTGATGTACAACATCCAGGGCCG
>DIZV01000034.1:0-701 GCA_002427995.1 Chloroflexi bacterium UBA6019 | reverse complement strand
TCGGCGTCAAGGAGGCCTCGGGCGACATCGACCAGATGAGCCTGGTCTGCGCCGGCAAGCCCGCCGGCTTCCGGGTCTGGAGCGGCGACGACTCCTTCACCCTGCCGCTCCTCGCGGTCGGCGGTTACGGAGTAATCTGCGTCATCTCTCACATCGCGGGACCGGCCATGAAGGCGATGATCGAAGCCTTTCTCGACGGTCAGACCGAGAGGGCGCGCCTGATCCACGGCCGCCTGCTGCCGGTGATCAGGGCGCTGATGACGACGGCCAGCAACCCGATCCCGATCAAGCAGGTCGTCAACCGGCTGGGCTTCCCCACCGGTCCGTTCCGCCTGCCGCTGGCGCCGCTCCCGGAGGCGGACCTCGACCGCCTGATGGCAGTCGTCAAGGAAGCCGGCGAGCTGATCAGCCTGCCGGTCAGTGTCGGTTAGCGACCCGGCCGCAGAGCAGCTCTCCAACCCGGAGCGGCTCGAACGGTTGCACCGGGCGGTGCTCGGCTGCACCCGCTGTGGCCTTCACTCGACGCGAACCAACGCGGTGCCGGGGACGGGGCCCTGCCCGGCCGAGATCATGATCGTCGGGGAGGCGCCCGGCTTCAACGAGGACCTCCAGGGCAAGCCCTTCGTCGGACAGGCGGGGAAGCTGCTGGACACCCTGCTGGCCGGGATCGGGCTCCGCCGCGAGGAGGTCTACATCACCAA
>DIZV01000015.1:10422-10592 GCA_002427995.1 Chloroflexi bacterium UBA6019 | reverse complement strand
GGCGGCGTGATCATGGACGTCGTAACCGCCGAGCACGCCCGCCTCGCCCAGGAGGCCGGCGCCTGCGCGGTGATGGCGCTGGAGCGCGTTCCAGCCGACATCCGGCGCGACGGGGGTGTCGCGCGGATGAGCGACCCTCGCCTGATCAAGGAGATCCAGGCCGCGGTCAC
>DIZV01000015.1:5526-10186 GCA_002427995.1 Chloroflexi bacterium UBA6019 | reverse complement strand
GACGAGTCCGAGGTGCTGACGCCTGCCGACGAGGAGAACCACATCGACAAGCAGGCCTTCAATGTGCCCTTCGTCTGCGGCTGCCGCGACCTCGGGGAGGCGCTCCGCCGGATCGCCGAGGGAGCCGCCATGATCCGCACCAAGGGAGAGGCGGGCACGGGCAACGTGGTCGAGGCCGTCCGCCACATGCGAGCCGTCAACGCCGGCATCCGGCGGCTGCACGGGATGAACCACGCCGAGCTGGTGCACGAGGCGAAGAACCTCGGCGCGCCGGTGGACCTTCTCGCCGAGTGTCAGAAGCTGGGCCGGCTCCCGGTCGTCAACTTCGCCGCCGGAGGCATCGCGACCCCGGCCGACGCGGCGCTGATGATGCAGCTGGGTGTCGACGGGGTCTTCGTCGGCTCCGGGATCTTCAAGTCGGGCGACCCGCTCAAGCGGGCCAAGGCGATCGTCGCGGCGACCACCTACCACGACCGGCCGGACATCCTGGCGGAGGTCAGCGAGGACCTCGGCGAGCCGATGGTCGGAATCGAGATCCCGACGCTCGCGAAAGAAGAGCTGCTCGCCTCCCGCGGCTGGTAAACGAAGCTGGAGCGGAAGCTCCGCTGGTCGGGGTCATGGCGCTCCAGGGCGCCTTCGCGGAGCACGTCCGGGCGCTCGAGGCGGTCGGCGCACGCACCCGGCTGGTACGCCTGAAAGAGGACCTCGCCGGCCTCGATGGGCTCGTGATTCCGGGCGGCGAGAGCACCACGATGACGATGTTGATGCAGCGGATGGGACTCTACGACGCAGTCCGCGACGCGGTCAACGGCGGCCTGCCGGCGCTCGGCACCTGCGCCGGGATGATCATCCTCGCCGATCGGATCAGCGACGGCATCGAAGGCCAGCGGGGTTTCGGGACCCTTGACATCGCAGTCCGTCGGAACGGCTATGGCCGGCAGCTGGAGAGCTTCGAGTCACCGCTCCAGCTCGATGGCGACCCAGAGGCGTTTCCGGGTGTCTTCATCCGCGCTCCGGTGGTCCTGGACGCCGGCACGACCGAGGTCATCGCCCAGCACGAGGGCCGTCCGGTCGGCGTCCGCCAGGGCCGGGCGATGGCGCTCGCCTTCCATCCCGAGCTGAGCGGCGATCTCCGCCTGCACCGCCGGTTCCTGGAACTGGTGCGTTCATGAGCGCCTCGGTCCGGACCGCGAGCTTCCGCGACCTGGCTCGGATCGAGGAGATCCAGAAGGAGGGTGGTGGGGAACTCTCCGAGACCGCCAGCCGCGGCCCGGTGCGGCTCTGGTCGCTGGTCTCCCAGACCCTTTCCGCCATCCTCCCGGCTCTCTACCACGAGACGCTCCTCTACGTGATCGAGGAAGAGGGCAAGGTGATCGGCTTCATCCAGGCCTCCAACCGCCCCGCTGCGATCGGGCTCGTCGGCGCGACGACGCTCCAGGTCCTGAACCTCTGCGTCGACCCCGCCGCCGATCCGGATGACGCCGCTAGGCTGCTGATCGACCATCTCGACAACCAGGCCATCGAGCGCGGCATCCAGCGGCTCTTTGTCCGCCTTCCTCTGGAGGACCCGCTGACCGCGATCTTCCGCAAGCACAGCTTCCGCCAGTACGCGGTGGAAAGCGTGCTCTACACCGAGAAGCCGGCCGGGAAGCCGTCCCCGGAGCTGGTGGGGATGCGCCAGGAGCGTGGCCGCGACCACGCCCTCGTCTACCAGCTCTACCGCAAGCTGACGCCCCGCGGCATCGCCACCATCGAAGCTCCCACCTACCGGGAATGGCGGTCGCTGCAGGGCGAATGGTTCGGTCACCACCGGATCCGCGGCGAGTCGGACGAGCAGTTCGTCGTCGACCGGACCGAGATCGTCGGCTGGCTGCGGGTGCAGCGGAGCTCGAGCACCCGCCCCCACACCCTGTCCTTCATGGCGCTGCCCGAGGATCACCTGCCGGACGAGCTCGCCGATCACGCACTGGGCCTGCTCGGGCCGCGCCCCGGCCCGGTCTGGTCGAGCCTCCGTCACTATGATTCGCACATGATCGAGGCTCTTCGAAGCCGCGGTTTCGAGACGCTCCTGAACCAATCACTGATGGTGAAGGAGCTCGCCGTGCGGGTCGCCGCGCGCGAAAAAGGAATGGTCCCCTCGTTCGGTTGATGCAGGAGCCCTCAGCCAGCGGTGCCGAGGTGATCTGGGATCCCGAGATCGAGCTCCTCGCCCAGACCCTTCCCGGACACCTCCACGATGCGCTGCACGAACGGATCGACCCCACGCAGCTGCTCGAGATCGTGCTCGACCTGGGCCGCGAACCAGAGGCGCGGGTGCCCGGGCGCGAGGTGCTGCTGGCGGACCGGGCGGTGACGGCCGCCGACCTCGACTACGTGGCTAACCGGGTCGGCCAGTTCGGCGACGACAACCGGGCCGGGATCGAGCGGACCCTGCACCGGGTCTCCGCGATCCGCAACCGGGGCGGCCGGATTGTCGGCCTCACCTGCCGGGTCGGGCGCGCGGTCAGCGGAACTGCCGAGATCATCCGCGACATCGCCCTGACCGGAAAGTCGATCCTTCTCCTGGGTCGACCCGGCATCGGCAAGACCACCATCCTGCGCGAATGCGCCCGGATGCTCGCCGACGAGCAGCGCAAGCGGGTCGTGATCGTCGACACCTCGAACGAAATCGGCGGCGACGGTGACATCCCTCACCCCGGTATCGGCCGCGCCCGACGGATGCAGGTGGCGACACCACTGCTCCAGCACGCGGTCATGATTGAGGCGGTCGAGAACCACATGCCGGAGGTCATCGTCATCGACGAGATCGGCACCCAGCTGGAGGCGGAGGCGGCCCGGACGATCGCCGAGCGGGGCGTGCAGCTGATCGCCACCGCCCACGGCCAGACGCTCGAGAACCTGCTCGTCAACCCGACCCTGAACGACCTCCTGGGCGGAATCCAGAGCGTCACCCTCTCCGACGAGGAGGCCCGCCGCCGGGGCACCCAGAAGTCCGTTCTCGAGCGCAAGGCGCCGCCCACCTTCGACGTCCTGGTGGAGATCCAGGACCGGGAGCGGGTCGCCATCCATGTGCCACTTTCCGACGTCGTCGACTCGGCGCTGCGCGGCGACCTTCCCGCCCCCCGGATCCGCCTTCGGACGCGGGACGGACGCGTCCTCTCCAACGTCGAGGAGGACCACCGGGAGGCACCGGTCGAGGGTCCCGGCAACGGCAGCCGGCACGTCGCGGCCGGACCGGTGGCGGGGCCGCTCAAAAAACCCCGCGGTATCTTCGCCTACGGGGTCAGCCGGAGCTACATCGAGCACGCGGCTCGAGACCTCGACCTGCCGCTCCGAATCCTCGGCAACCCGGAGGGCGCCGATCTCGTGCTGACGCTCAAGAACCATTACCGCAAGCGCCCCGACAGCATCCGCCAGGCGGAGACCTCCGGCATCCCGATCGTGTCGCTCCGGAGCAACACGGTCACCCAGGTCAAAGAGGCGCTGGCGACCCTCTACGCCGGGGAGCTCGGAGGCGACCCCACCTCCAAGGCGCTCGACGAAGCGCGGGACGCGATCAGCCGCGTCAAGACGACGCTCCGGCCGCTCGAGCTCTCGCCCCAGAACGCCTACGTCCGGCGGCTGCAGCACCAGCTGGCCGACGAGCAGGGCGTGGACGCGAAGAGCACCGGCAAGGAGCCCCAGCGACGCCTCCGCATCTTCCCCGCCGGCACCGAGTAGGTGCCCGGTCTTTTCCTGACCTTCGAGGGGCCCGACGGCGCGGGTAAGTCGACCCAGGCCGGCAAGCTCGCGGTCGCGCTCGCCGAGCACCACCCGCTGGTCGTCCGGGAGCCGGGCGGTACCGATCTTGGCGAGCGGATCCGCGACCTGCTCCTGCACCGGCCCCAGGGCATGTCGGCAGTCGCCGAGATGTATCTGTTCATGGCCGCCCGGGCTGAGCTGCTGGAGACCCGGATCAAGCCCGCGCTCGCCGCCGGGCGGGTGGTGATCGACGACCGCTACCACGACTCCACCGTGGCCTACCAAGGCGGTGGTCGGGGAGTCGCGGTCGACTGGCCGCCGCACTTCCCCAAGCCCGACCTGACAATCCTCCTCGCTCTCCCGCCGCAGGATGGGATCGGCCGGCTGGAACGCGCGGGCAAGTCGCTCGACCGGCTCGACGCCGAGCCGCTGGAGTTCCACCGGGGCGCCGCCGCGACTTACGATCGGCTGGTCAAAGAGGAGCCGGAGCGTTTCCTCCGCCTCGACGCGACAGCCGAGCCGGAGCGGATCCACCAACAGGTGATGGAGAGGGTGAGGAAGCTGCTGTGAAGCTCCTGATAGCGGTCATCCAGGGCGAGGACGCCGCGGCGACGGTGCAGGCTCTTTCGGGCGCCGGGATCAGCGTCACCAAGCTCTCCTCCTCGGGTGGCTTCCTCCAGCAGGGAAACGCGACCCTGATGATCGGAGTCGACAACGATCGGGTGGAGAACGCCATGGCGCTGCTGCGCGAGAACTGCCGTGAGCGCTCGCAGTACATGACCCCGATGCCGCCGATGGTCGAGCCGGGCGAGTTCTTCATGCCCTACCCGGTCGAGGTGCAGGTCGGCGGCGCCACGGTCTTCGTCGTCGACGTGGAGCGCTTCGAGAAGCTCTAGGAAGGGGCAAGAGGGGGCAGGCC
>DIZV01000015.1:3608-5358 GCA_002427995.1 Chloroflexi bacterium UBA6019 | reverse complement strand
CCCCTCTTCCGGAACTCCCCCTCCATTCACGGCCGAAAGGAGCTTTAGCGGGCGTCATGGTCGCTACGATGCCCGACGTGATCTCGGTCCGCGGCCTCCGGAAGCGGTTCGGCAGCGTCCAGGCGGTGGCCGGCGTGGATCTCGAGGTCGCGGCGGGCGAGGTGCTTCTCCTCCTCGGTCAGAACGGCGCCGGGAAGTCGACCACGCTGCGCTGCCTGGGCGGCATCCTGCGGCCCGACGAGGGCCTGATCGCGCTCGACGATCTCCGGCTGCCCGGCGACCTCGACGCCGTGCGCAGCGGGTTGGGCGTCGTCCCTGACCTTGCTCGCCTTTACGGCCGCAACACCGCCTGGGAGTACCTCGAGCACTACGGCGGGATCTACGGAGTTCCGCCGGCGGAGCGGCAGGCCCGGATCGGTGCCCTGCTCGAGCGCTTCGATCTCACCGAGGCCAGCGGCCGGGTCCTCAGCTCCTACTCCCGCGGCATGGCCCAGAAGGTGGCGCTGATCCGAGCGACCCTGCACCGCCCGCGCTGGCTCTTCTGTGACGAGCCGACGGTCGGCCTTGACCCGGTCGCAGCCGCCGACATGCGCCGCTACCTGGGCGAGCAGCGTGACCGCGGCGCCGCCGTGATCGTCACGACCCACGTCCTCGGCGAGGCCGAGCTGCTGGCTGACCGGGTCGCCATCATGCGCCGGGGCCGGATCGTCGCGGGCGGGACCCTTGCCGCTCTCCAGCGCTGGGCCCACCCCACCCGCCGTTTCACCGCCGCATTGAGCGCCGAGATCGCCGAAGCCGGGCCGATCCTGGCCTGGCTCACCGCTCACGACTCCGCCCCCGAGCTGGCCGGCAGGCGACTCTCCTACGGTGTGCCCTGGGAGTGGCCGGACGCCGAGCTGGCCGACTTCGCGGCCGAGTTGCAGCGCCGCCTTCAAAACTGCCGTGCGCCCTACTTCGAGCTCTCCGAGCAGCAGCCGAACCTGGAGGCCGTCTACCTGAAGGCAATGCGGGAGGCGGGCGAGCCGACGTCCCCGCCGTCCACCCCCGCCAACATCCCGGGGCTCCGGCCGAGCCAACTCATCGGCTCCCTCCGCGACCAGCCGCGCCGCCTCCGTCAGTTCCTCCCCTTCTACGTCACCTCCTGGTGGCGGCGGGGCGACCTCAGCTGGGTCATGTACCTGAACGCCTTCGTCCTCCTCCTGGTCGGCGGAGTCTCCCTCTTCGGCAGCGCGCCCGGCAGCCTCGGTTCGCTGGCCGGCCGGATCCCCCGCGGCGCCAGCCTCGAGGCGGGCCTGTTGCTACCCCTCTTCTTCATGTCCTTCGCCCTGTTGGAGTCGATCAAGAGCTCGATCGGCATCTGGTGGGAGAAGGCTCAGCAGTCGCTCGAGGTGCTTCTCTACACGCCCCTCGACGACCCCTCCCTGATCTGGCTGGAGGTCCTCCCGGGGGTGGTCGTGAGCGGCGTCTACGTGACCTTCTGGGTCGCTGCCGGGATGGCGCTGATGAGCCTTTTCGGCCGGCCCGCTCCGTGGGACCTGCTGCCGGTCTTCGCCTTTGTCGCCGTGGCGACCGCCTACTGGGCGGCGATGGGCCGTCTCCTCGGGTTCATGCTCTTTCCCCGGGAGGGCGCGGCCGGCGGCGCCTGGTCATTCCTCCTCTCGCCGATCTCGGCCGCCGTCGCCGACCTCCCACTCGCCCTATTCGTGTTCCGGTCGCCGCTGGCCGTGCCCTCGCTCCTGCTGCCGCTCGC
>DIZV01000015.1:1425-3520 GCA_002427995.1 Chloroflexi bacterium UBA6019 | reverse complement strand
CGGGAGCGCGAGCACCGTCGCCGCTGGCTCCCGGTCGAGCAGCTTCGCCGCCATCTCCCCGCGCTCGCCATCGGTGTTCTGCTGGCGGTGGTACCGGCGGTCGCGGGCGGCATCCTCGCGTCGGCCGCGGGCGTTCACTCCTGGCCGGTCGCGATCGCCGCGATCCGGGGCGGCCATGTCCCCGAGCCGGGGACGGTGGCGGCGGCGGCCGCGGGAGCGCCGGCGAGCCCAGGCGTGGCGGTCGCGGCCGCAGCTCTGGCGGGCGTGGTCTCCGGCTTCACCCTCCTGCTGCTATTGCTGGCGGTCACCTTCGCCGCGTTCTTCCTGCTCGGCCTGCCCGAGCTGCTGCTGCTGCCCGCGGCGGCGGCGCTCTGGGGTGCGGAGATCGGCTTTGGGCCCTCCGCGCCGCTCCAGGGCTGGTTCGGCGTTGCGGGCGGCGTCGTCGTGCTCGCCCTGACGCTCAACACCGCCGCCGGGCTGCCGCTCTACTCCGCGCTCGCCTTCGGGGCCGGCTCCCGGGTCGAGCGGCTGCGGTCGGCCTGGGCCGACTATTTCGCCCTCTACCGGGGCCTCGTGATCCCGGTCTGCGCCGCCTTCGGCCTCATCGTGGTGCGCCTGCTGCTGCTTCCGTGAAGGCGAGATGCACAGTCGGGAAGACACCGCGCCTGGATCTCCCAAGGGAGATCCGCCTCGGTACCCTAGAGGTCGAGCGCTTCGGCCACCAGCTCGCGGTGGAAGGTCGCGTCGCCGAGGGTCACCTCGGAGGCCTTCGCCCGCTTGAAGTAGAGGTGCATGTCGTGCTCCCAGGTGAATCCGATCCCACCGTGGACCTGGATGCCGCTGGCGGTCGCGTGGCGGTACGCGTCGGAGGTGTAGGCCTTGGCGATCGAGCAGGCGAGGGCACGGTCGGGCGCGTCGGCGTCGACCGTCCAGGCCGCGTAGTAGGTGACCGACTTCGAACTCTCGACCTCCAGCAACATATCGGCCAGCTTGTGGGACACGGCCTGGTAGATTCCGATCGGTTTGCCGAACTGCTGCCGCGTCTTGGCGTACTCGACGGAGTCCTCGAGCACCTTCTGCGCGCCTCCGACCATCTCGGCGCAGATGCCGGCGGTGGCCCAGTCGAGCGAGCGACGCAGCGGCGTCCAGCCCTTGTCCGGCTCGCCCATCAGGGCGTCGGCGCCGAGCTGGACGTTCTCGAACTTGACCTCGTACCACTTGTGGGTCATGTCCAGCGTCGCCAGTGCCCTGACCGTCATCCCCGCCGGGCGGCCCTTGACCAGGAAGAGCGTGATGCCGTCCTCGCCCGCGCCCCGGGTCCGCGCGGCCACGATCATGTAATCGGCCACGCCGGCGCCGGGCACGAAGAGCTTGGTCCCGGTCAGCGTCCAGCCGTCGCCCGAGCGCTGGGCGGCCAGGGTCACGCCCTCGGCGTCCCAGCGGCCGGAGGGCTCGGTGACCGCGAGCGTCGCTCGCGCCTGCCCGGCGGCGATGGCGCCCAGGACCTCCTTTTTCTGCGCCTCGGTACCTGCCTCGAGGAGCGCCGGCACGGCCATCCCCATGGTCTCGAAGAAGGGCCCCGGAAGGAGAACCCGGCCGGTCTCCTCGAGCACCACGACAAGGTCCAGGAAGCTGCCGAAACCGCCGTACTCCTCCGGGATGCCGAGGGCCGTCCAGCCCTGCTCGGCGAGCTTCTTCCAGAGCTCTGGATCGTAGGCGTCCTCGGTCTCCATCACCTTGCGGACGACCGAGCTGGGGCTGGTCTTGGCCAATAGCGTCCGGGCCGACGAGCGGAGCATCTCCTGCTCTTGGGAGAAAGCAAAATCCATATCGTCCGGATTCTAGTGGGAGCCCTCCGATGACCGTCCGCCTCGCCCCCGACATCGCGGCCATGCGGCGCCTCGTGGCTGTCGCGCGTCGCTCCCAGCCGGCCGACCTGGTGGTGACCAGCGGGCGCCCTGCTGGACGTCTTCACAGAGGAGATCCTCGAGGGCTGGGGTCTCGTCATCGCCGAGGGCCGGGTCGCCTACGCCGGACCCGACGTCGAGAAGTTCGAGTCGGTGGCCCGAATCGAGGGCCGCGACCACGTCATCGC
>DIZV01000015.1:0-1307 GCA_002427995.1 Chloroflexi bacterium UBA6019 | reverse complement strand
TACATCCTCGGCCCCGCCGGCGTCCGCGAGCTGCTCGCCGACGCCGCCGGGATGCCGGGCAGGGTGTTCTTGACAGTCCCTCCCCTGACCGGTCTCGACCCCGTCTTCGACCGCGACCTCGGCATCCCGGGGCGGGAATGGGTCGACCTGCTCGACCTCCCCGGCATCGCCGGTGTCGGCGAGGCGAACTGGGTGGAGGTGATCCGCGGCCATCCCCGGGTCGAGGCGCTGATCGCCGGAGCGCACGTCCGCGGCCTGACCGTCGAGGGCCACGGGGCCGGCGCGCGCGACCCGATCCTCAACCCCTTCGCGGCGGTCGGGGTCACCGCCGACCACGAGGGCATCGACGCCGGCGACACGCTCAGCCGGCTCCGCCTCGGCTACTACGCGATGGTCCGCCACGGCGCCACCCGCCAGGACCTGCCGGCGATCGCGCCGCTCTGGCAGGAGGGCGGCATCACCGACTTCGGGCGGATCGCATTCGTCAGCGACACCGTCGAGCCCGAGGAGCTGCTGGCAGGTCGTTCCCTGAACCGGGTGGTTGAGCTCGCCGTCGAAAGCGGCCTGCCGCTGGCGCGGGCGATCCGGCTGGCCAGCCGCAACCCGGCCGAGCGCTTCGGGCTCGGCCGCTGGATCGGAGGCCTGGCGCCGGGGATGCTCGCCGACCTGATGCTGCTGCCACGCGGCGAGCCGGGCGTCAAGCCGCGCCTGGTCCTGGTCGGAGGCCGCACGCCGGCGGAGCCGGTGAGGCACCGCTACCCGCCCGAGATGCTCCTCACGGTGCGGGTCGACGATGCGGACCCGGCCTGGTTCGCCCACCCCGGCCGAGGCCGCTGGCGGGCGATGGAGCTGGTGGGGCCGCTCGTCACGCGGGAGATCGAGACCGACGGGTCGGACGCCATCGTCGCCACGGCGATCGACCGGATGGGCCGGCGGCGCGCCTTCCGCGGGCTGCTCAAAGGACTCGGTCTGAAGGGAGGGGCATGCGCTGTCAGCGCAGCCTGGGACAGCCCCTGCCTGATCGTCGTCGGCGACTCGCCGGAGGACATGGCGGTCGCGCTGCGGCGGCTGCGCGAGATGCAGGGCGGGGCGGTGGTGGCCGCCGGTGGCCGGGTCCAGGCCGAGTTCCGAGCGGAGCTGGCGGGCGTGCTCAGCCTGGCGCCCGCGGCGGAGGTCGTCTCCCGCGTCACCGCGGTCAACGGAGCGCTGAAGGACCTCGGTTGCGTCTGGCCCAACTCCCTCCTCTCGATCGAGACCCTGACGACCGGCGTGATCCCCCACCTGCGGATCTGGGCCGAGGGCTACGT
>DIZV01000090.1 GCA_002427995.1 Chloroflexi bacterium UBA6019 | reverse complement strand
GCCTTCGTCCAGGCCTTCGGCCACCACGACGACATCGGCGGCATGGTGCCCGGCTCGATGCCGGCCCATGCGACCAGCGCCTACCAGGAGGGCCTCATGATCCCGCCCGTCCGGCTCTTCAGCCAGGGGGTCCGGAACGACGATCTCTACCGGGTGATCGTGCGCAACTCGCGCACGCCGGAGTCGTTCGCGGGAGACCTCGACAGCGAGGTCGCCGCCTGCCGGATGGGCGCCCGCCGGCTGGCGGGGCTGTTCGACAAGCACGGCGCGGAGACGCTGGAGGCGTGCTTCCAGGCGGTCATCGATCGCTGCGCCGAGAGCTTTCGGCGAGAGATCCTGGTCAAGATACCGGACGGGACCTACGAGTTCGAGGACTACATCGAACACGACGGCGTCGGCGAGCCGCGACTCCACGTGCTCCGGATGGCGATGACCAAGACGGCCGGCAAGATCGTCTGCGACCTGACCGGAACCGGACCCCAGGCGCTCGGCCCGATCAACCACGCCGGCGACTACGCTGACGGCCTCTTCCTCCGGAAGTGGATCGCGTGCATTCTCCGCAACCTGGCCGACACGCCCGAGCGCGCCGCCGAGCTCGACCTCAACGAGGGCGTCTGCGAGGTCCTCGAGATCGTCTTTCCGCCCAAGGGGTCGCTGGTGACCCCCGTCTTCCCCGCGCCGACCAACGCCCGCTCCTTCCTGATCCTCCGCCTGCTGGGTGTGTTCGCCGGCTGCCTCGCCCAGGCCGTCGGCGGCAGGATGCCCGCCGACCAGGAGACGATCCGCTACTGGGGCGTGCACGGCGTCGATGGCGACGGCCGCTGGTACCTGCTGCGAGAGGTGCTCGGCGGCGGGTCCGGCGGCCGCTGGTACGCCGACGGATCGGACGCGATCCACATCGTGCCCGACTCCAAGAACCTCCCCGCCGAGTTCACCGAGACGCGCTTTCCGGTCCGGATCGAGAAGCTCGCGCTGGCGACCGACTCGGGCGGCCCCGGAAAGCGGCGGGGAGGGCTGGGCTACGACAAGCACATCCGGCTGCTTCGCGACGCCTTCTTCGTGTCCACCGCCGATCGATCCATCCTCGGACCCTACGGGCTGGCCGGAGGCATGGCGGCCATGCCCTACCAGGCGACGATCGACGGCGGCGAGCCTCTGCCGGGCATGAACGACGACGTGCCGCTCCGCGCCGGCTCGGTGCTTGCGCTGCGGACGACCGGCGGGGGCGGTTGGGGCGACCCCTTCGAG
Organism: Chloroflexi bacterium UBA6019; assembly: GCA_002427995.1. Classification (GTDB taxonomy): domain Bacteria; phylum Chloroflexota; class Dormibacteria; order Dormibacterales; family Dormibacteraceae; genus UBA6019. The sequence goes on along the minus strand of DIZV01000090.1, from coordinate 1,763 downwards.
CGCGAGCCCGACATGGTGCTCCGCGACGTTCTCCAGGGGCGGGTCTCGGAGGAGGCGGCGGAACGCGACTACGGCGTCGTGGTCCGGGACGGCGCGATCGCCGGGCTGAGCCGGGACGGTCCCCGCGAGCCCCGCCCGTTCGTCGACCGGGGCCCCGGTTACGAGCGGTTGCGGGACCGGCCGTGACTGGCGGCAGGCGCGCCCTGTTCGTCGTCGACGGCAGCCTTGCCGGCCTCCTTGGGGCGGGCCTCCTGCTGGCGCCGGACCCGCTGGTCTCACTCTTCGGGCTGACCGTGGGGCCGGGCACCTCCGTCCTCGCCCGACTGCTGGGGGCGGCCATCCTGAGCCACGGCGCGGTGCTGATCCTGACCCGGGACCATGCCGCCGGCGTGGTCGGCACGGCCCTGATCCGGGGCCACCTGGTCTTCGACATCCTTGGCTTCGGGATCTCCGCCTATGCCGCCTCGGCCGGCCTTATCAACGGCCTGGGCTGGGGCCTCTCCGCCGTTTTCCTCGCGGCAGCCCTGTCGCGGCTCCTGCTGCGCCAGGAGACTCACCAGCTTTCGGGCCCGACTGCGTCAGACCAGTAGCTGACATGATCGCCCGCTTCTTTTTCGGCGCGCTCCTCTTTCTCATCGTCGGTTACTCCGCCTGGTGGATCGCCTGGTACGCGGGCGTGCAGTCGAACCACGGTTCGACGCTCCCCGAACCGCCCTACGCGAACGTGCTCACGGCCCGGCAGGGGAGCTAGATCAGGCCCCGGCCCGGTACCCTCAGCTCATGGAAATGAGCTACCTCATCTCGACTGCGATCACTCCGAACAAGATCCTCGCCGGAATCGTGCTGCTGGTCGTCATCGCCGCCGCCGTGTTCTGGTACAGGCGCCGCCAAGGGGCCTAGAGGCCAGCCGGGCTTTCGGAATTCGTCAGGCGGTAAAGCCGGTCCGGGAAGAGAGGCATCTCGTCGATCCGCACCCCGATCGCGTCCTCGATCGCTCCCGCCAGCATCGCCGCCACCGGAATCGTGCCCGCCTCGCCCGCGCCCTTCACCCCGAGCGGGTTGAGCGGTGAAGGCGTCTCGATGTGGAAGATCTCGACATCGGGGATCTCGGTCGCGTAGGGCATCAAGAACTCCATGAAGCTGGCGTTGCGGAGCTGCCCCTCGGCGTCGTAGAGAAGCCGCTCGTAGAAGGAGCCGGCGATGCCCTGGGCGACGCCGCCCTGGATCTGCCCCTCGAGGATCAGTGGGTTGATGACGCGCCCACAGTCGTGGACCACGACATATTTCAAGAACTCCAGCGAAAAGGTTCTGGGGTCCACCCGGATGTAGGCGGCGTGGCAGCCGGCCGCCCAGGTCGAGCCGGTCGCGGGGCTGAAGTAGCCGGTCGCCTCGAGTCCGGGCGCCTCCCCCTCGGCGAGGGGCGGCCCCGCCCGGGCGCGAGGCTGGAACTGGGTCGCGATCTCGGCCCCGCCGCCAAAGGCGTAGCGGAGCGGGTTGCTGAGGATCGCCACCGCCGCCAGGGGCAGGGCGCGGCCGGGGCTGCCCTTGACTCGCACCTGCCCGTCCCCCAGCTCGAGGTCGGCGGGGTCCGCCTCGAGCTGATCGGCGGCGATCCGCCTCGCCTTCTCGGCGACGGCCCGCGCCGCGTTGGCCATCGCGTTGCCGCTCATCACCGCGCCCCGGGAGGCGAAGGTGCCGACGCCCCACGGGAAGCGGCGGGTGTCGCCGCCGGTCACCTCGACGTCGGCGACGTCGACCCCCAG
>DIZV01000011.1:29425-40301 GCA_002427995.1 Chloroflexi bacterium UBA6019 | reverse complement strand
CCAGCGCCGCTGGTGGTCGCCGACGCCGGGCTGCTCGACCTTGATCACGTCGGCGCCGAAGTCGCCCAGCTTCTGGGCGATCCAGGGGCCCGCCATCAGGGTCGCGATGTCGATGACGCGCCTGCCGGTGAGGACCTGGTCGTTCAACTTGCGGCCCCTGCCGCAAGGTTCGGGGGCGCGGCCTCCACCCGGATCGCCCGGACCGTCTCCAGGCAGACCTCCGCCTCGGCCAGGATGTGGGCTCGCATCCGCTTCCCGGCGGTCTCCCCATCGTGGCCGCGGATGGCCGCCAGGATGTCGCGGTGCTCGCCCGCCGCGTAGCGGGCACGCTCCGGCTGCCGAGCGGTGGTCACCGCCCAGTAGCGGTCGACATGGTGGCGGACCTGGCGCAGGACGGTCCGGCATCGCTCATTGCCGAGGATCGTCGCCAGCCCGTCGTGGAAATTGCGACCCAGCTCGATGAAGAGTTCCGGGTGCTCGCTGACGGCCTCCATCTGGTCGAGGATCCGGGAGAGGCCCACAACCTCCTCCGCCGTCGCGCGGGTCGCCACCTCCTTGGTCAACTCGCTCTCGAGCACGGCCCGGAGCCAGAAGAGCTCCTCCAGGTCGGACGGGTCGAGATCGGTGACCACGAGGCCGCCGCCGAGAAGGCGTTCGGCGAATCCCTCCGACTCCAGCTGCTGGAGAGCTTCGCGGAGCGGGGTCCGACTCACCGACAGGCGCTCGGCGAGGTCCGCCTCGACCAGCCGCTCGCGGGGCGGGATGGCGCCGCTCATGATGCCCGAGCGAAGGATGGCGGCGATCGCGTCAGCCGCGGATTGCCGCTTGATCTTCAACTAGTGAGCCGCCACCATGGAGCCGCTGGAAAAGTTCGGTATACCGGCATACAGTGTGCGAAAGTAAACGCTCACCGCCACCCGCTGTCAAGAAGCCGCAGTCGCCCCGGAAGTCAGGAGGTCTTTTCAGTGCTCGAGCGATTCAAGGACATCAACACCTGCGACCTATCCGACGCTCTCGACTCGATGGGCATCCTGGGCCAGGTCCACGGCCTCGTCCCGCTCTGGCCCGGCGCCCCGACCCTGGTCGGCCGGGCTCTCACGATGAAGCTCAACCCACAGGCGAAGTACTCGACGGTCATCGGCACGTTGGAGGGGATCGCCGTCGGCCAGCCGGGCGATGTGATCGTCTTCGACAACGACGGCCGGACCGACATCAACACCTTTGGGAGCATTGCCGCCTACTGCGCCCAGAAGCAGGGAATCGTCGGCTGCATCACCGACGGTGCGTCACGAGACGTTGACGGGATGCAGGAGAGCAACTTCCCGATCTACGGCCGGGGCGCAGTCACCACCTCCGTCCGCGACCGGACGGGATTCGTCGGCTACCAGATTCCGATCCGGATCGGCGGAGTGGACGTCAACCCCGGCGACATCGTGATGGCCGACGTCAATGGCGTCGTCGTCATCCCGGCCGCCCGCCTCGAGGAGGCGCTCCGGATGGCGAAGTTCTTCCGCGAGATGGAGACCCGCGTCAAGGCCGCCGTCGACGCGGGCGGATCGCCCGTCGAGGTGCACGAGAAGCTGAAGTACGATCGCCTCTTCGCGGACATCCGCGCCGAGGAGATGCCCGAGGCGCAGCCGACCGCCTAAGGCTCCGGGAATGCGGCGCATCCTTCTCGTCAACCATCTCTATCACCCCGACGGGGAGGTACTCCTGCGGGAGTCGGCAGAGGTTGTGGTGGCCGAGTCCGACTCGCTCGCCGCGCTGACGCCGCACCTCGCCGGCTGCGACGCGATCCTGGCCCGGACCCCGGCCCGGGTGACCGCCGAGATGATCGCGGCGGCGCCCCGCCTGCGGGTGGTCAGCACCTCTGGTTTCGGTACCGACAACGTCGACATCCCGGCCGCCACCGCGGCGGGCGTGCTGGTGGTGAACAACCCCGGCTCGGCCGAGAACTCGGTCGCCGAGCATGCCGTCGCGCTCGTGCTCGGTCTCGCCAAGAAGCTGACCTGGAGCGACGCGGCGGTCCGCTCGAATCGGCCCTGGGACTTCCGCGGTGGCTTCGAGGCGATCGAGCTCAAGGGCCGGACCCTGGGAGTCGTCGGGTTCGGGCGGATCGGGCGCGAGGTCGCCCGCAAGCTGCACGAAGGTTTCGGCATGAAAGTCCTCGCCTTCGACCCGATGATCGACCCGGCTTTGGTCGGGCCCTGGGCCGAGAGGGCGCCGACGCTGGAAGAGCTGCTCGGCCGTTCCGACGTCGTGTCCATCCATTGCGCCCTGACGCCGCAGACCCGCCACCTCTTCAACGAGGCGTCCCTGGCCCTGATGCGGCCCGGTGCGTTTGTGATCAACACCTCCCGAGGACCGGTCGTCGACGAGCAGGCGCTGGCCGCCGCGCTTCACGCTGGCCGCGTTGGCGGTGCGGGCATCGACGTCTATGAGTCCGAGCCGCCCGCGGTTGACAACCCCCTCCTCGGGGCTCCCAACACCATCCTTACGGCTCACACCGCCGGCCTCACGTTGGAGTCGGCGCGCCAGCTCGCGCTCTCCGCGGCCGTCCAGGTGCTGGCCGTCCTCGACGGTGCCCGACCGGCGAACCTCGTCAACGCCGAGGTCTGGGACCGGAGGCGGGGATGAAGCTGCCGCCCCGCGTCACCGTCCGCGAGGTCGGCACCCGGGACGGGTTCCAGTTCGAGCGTGCGTTCATACCGACCGCCGACAAGACCGCGATCGTGGATGAGCTGACGGCCGCCGGCATCAGCCGGATCGAGGTCACCTCCTTCGTCAGCCCCCGCGCCGTGCCGCAGCTCGCCGACGCCGAGGAGGTCTTCGCCGCCGCCGAGCGGCGGCCGGGAGTCAGCTACGAGGTCCTGGTCGCCAACTCGCGCGGCGCGAAGCGGGCCGTGGCCGCCGGTGCGGAGCGAATCCTGGTGGTGATCGCCGCCAGCGACGTCTTCAACCGGGCGAACGTGAACATGACGATGCGCCAATCGCTCGCCCAGGCGGTCGAGATCGCCGAGATCGCCGGCGCCGCCGGGATTCCGCTGATCGGTGCGCTGGCGGCCGCCACGGCCTGTCCGTACACCGGCGAGGTTCCCGAGGAAAGGGTGCTCTGGCTCGCCGACCAGTTCGTCGAGCTCGGCGTGTCCGAGCTCTACGTCGCTGACTCGATCGGCATGGGTTTCCCGCAGCAGGTCCAGCACCTGACCTCGGCGGTGATGGAGCGTTTCCCTGGCCTGCCGCTGATCGTCCACCTTCACAACACGCGGGGCATGGCCCTGGCCAACGTGCTCGCCGCCCTCGAGGCGGGGGCGACCACCTTCGACGCCTCGATCGGAGGACTCGGCGGCTGCCCCTTCGCGCCCGGCGCCAGCGGCAACATCTGCACCGAGGACCTGGTCCATATGCTCCACGGGCTTGACATCGAGACCGGCATCGACCTCGACTTGCTGATCGCCACCTCGGCCCGGGTCGAAACCTTGGTTGGGCACCGCCTCGAAGGTTCGGTCGTCCACGCCGGCAAGAGCTTCCGGCCGTTGCCGGTCCCTCCCCAGCTGCTCGAGCCCGAAGGCGTCAAGACGGTCCAGGACGTGGAGGGTCTCGCCTTCCTGGGACGCGATGCCTCCAACTGACCACGGATCGGGCGCGCTCGGCCTCGGCCTGCCCGTCCCCGAGCACATCCGGGGACGGGTGTCTGAGGTCCGCGAATTCATCGAGACCCGTCTGCGGCCGATTGAGGATCGGCTCGCCGGGCGCCTCGTCGACGAGCGCGACCACCTGGATCGCGAAGGTCGGATCGTCCCCGAGGTGCAGGAGGCCAAGGACGAGATCCGGCGAATTGCCGGAGCGGCCGGCTACCACGCCCTCCCCGTGCCGGTCGAGCTGGGCGGCGGCGGGATGAGCCCGAGCGACCTCCTGTACGTGCAGGAGGAGGTTTACCGCGACGGCCTCCGCCTCACCAAGGAAGTCCTCGCCTGGACGGAGGGGCCGACGCCCCTGCTCTATCACCTGACTGACGGCGAGCTGCGAGAGCGCTACCTGGGCCGGTTGATGCGGGGTGAGGTCTCGGCCTGCTTCGCGGCGACCGAGCCCAATGCCGGCTCCGACCTGGCGGCGATCGAGACGACGGCCACCCGCGATGGCGATGGCTGGATCATCCGGGGCCACAAGGCGTTCATCACGGGCGCGCCCTTCGCCCAGTTCGCCCAGGTGGTCGCACAGACCGAGCCGGGCTCGGGCAAGGAAGGGCTGGCGGTGTTCCTGGTCGACGCCGACACCCCCGGCTACCGCGTCGGCCGGATGGCGACGACCATGATCGAGGACGGGAACACCTCCGAGCTCCATTTCGACGGCTGCCGGGTGTCCGACCGCAACCGCGTCGGTGAGATCGGCCAGGGCCTGGCACTGGCCATGCTCTGGATCAACTGGGCCCGGATGAGACGGGGCGGCATGTGCTCGGGGCTGGCCCAGTTCTGCCTCGAGGCCTCGCTTCGCTACGCCTCCCGGCGACGGGCCTTTGGCAAGGCGCTCGAGGACCTGCCGGCGGTCTCGACCATGCTCGCCCAGATGTATGTCGACCTCTACCGGATGCGGGCGACCTCGATCCAGTGCCTGGAGCAGATCGAAGCTCTCGGCTACACCGGCCTAGTGGTTTCGCCCGCTGCGATCCGGGCGACCAGCGTCATGAAGCTCGCCAACGACGAGGCGCTCTTCCGCGTCGCCGACACCGCGATCCAGGTCCACGGCGCCCGTGGCCTCACCAAGTCGGCCCACATCGAGAAGATCTTCCGGGTCGCCCGCAACCTCAAGATCCCGGCCGGCACCACCGAGATCCAGGAGTGGACGATCGCCAAGACCCTGCGGAGGGCGGATTGAGCGACCGCAAGGGCCCGCTCGTCGGCGTTCGCGTCCTCGAGATGGGCACCCTCGTCGCCGGTCCCTACGCCGGCAGCCTGCTGGCGCTGCTCGGCGCGACCGTGATCAAGGTGGAGCCACCCGGCGACGGCGACCCCCTTCGCAACTGGCGCCACCGGCTCGACGGCACCTCGCTCTGGTGGCTGATGCAGTCGCGCAACAAGCAGTGCGTCACCATCGACCTGAAGCAGGAGGCGGGGCAGCGGCTGGCCCGCCGGCTGGCGGCAGCGAGCGACGTCTTGGTGGAGAACTTCAAGCCCGGCATGCTGGAGTCCTGGGGCCTTGGCTGGGAGGAGCTCCATTCCGCCAACCCCAGGCTGGTCATGGTCCGCGTCTCGGGCTTCGGCCAGACCGGGCCCTACCGCGAGAAGCCGGGGTTCGGCAGCATCGCCGAGGCGATGGGCGGCCTTCGCAACCTGACCGGATATCCCGACCTGCCGCCGGTGCGGACCGGGATCAGCATCGGGGACTCGATCGCCGCCCTCTACGCGACCATCGGTGCGCTGGCGGCGCTGCGGGAGGCTCAGAAAGCCGGCGGAGAGGGGCAGGTAGTCGACGTGGCCCTGACGGAGGCTGTCTTCTCGCTCCTCGAGAGCACGCTGCCCGAGTTCGACATCTTCGGCGTCATCCGGGAACGGACCGGCGCGACCCTGCCCGGGATCGCGGTCTCGAACACCTATCGCAGCTCCGACGGTGGGTACCTCGTCATCGCCGGCAACGGCGACAGCATCTTCAAGCGCCTGATGCACGGCATCGGCCGCCCCGACCTCGCGGACGACCCGCGGCTTCGCACCAACGCCGACCGGGTGAAGCACGACGCTGAGATCGACGCCGTGCTCGGCGATTGGGCGGCCACCCTCGCCATCGATGAAGCCCTCAGGATCCTGGACGCGTCGAAGGTCCCGGCCTCCAAGATCTACGACATCGCGGATATCGCGGTCGATCCTCACTTCCTCGATCGGGGCATGGTCCGCGAGTTCCCACTCGGCGAGCGGACCGTCAAGGTGCCCGGGATCGTTCCCCGCCTGAGCGCGACGCCGGGCGAGATCGAGTGGCTCGGCCCCAGTCTCGGGGAGCACAACCAGCAGGTCTTTGGAGGTCTCCTCGGGATGTCGGACGCGGAGATTCGCGAGCTGGTCGGGGCTGGTGTCATCTGATCCGGCGCGGATGAAGGCGTCGGCCTTCCGCTCGGTGGCGCTGGGCATGGTGCACGGCCGCTTCCAGCCTTTCCACAACGGGCACCTGGAATACGTGCTCGAGGCCGCCGGCCACTGTCGGGAGCTGCTGGTGGGGATCACCAACCCGGGGCCCGACCCGGTCCCCGCCGAGCCTGCCAGCCCTCATCGTCACCTGGCGGAGGCGAATCCTTTCCCCTTCGCCGAGCGGTCGGCGATGATCCGCGCCGCCCTGGCCGAGGCTAATCTGGACCTTCGGCGGGTGGCGATGGTGCCGTTCCCCGTCCACGACCCGACGCTCTGGAATCGCTACGTCCCGGCCGAGACGGTCCACTTCATCCGCGTCTTCTCGCAATGGGAGGCCGAGAAGGCGGCGCGGCTCCGCGGGGCCGGCTTCGCGGTGGTGGAGCTGCCGGCACCGCCGGCCAAGGAGGTCAGCGGCACCGAGGTCCGGCGCCGGCTGGCCGAGGGCGGGAACTGGCAGGAGCTGGTGCCGCCCGCGGTTGTGGAGCTGATCGCCGGGCGCAACCCGTGAGCATCCCGGGTCGAACCGCCGGGCGGGCGACGGTGATGCTCGGCCTGAGCCTCCTCGTCCAGACGGGGGCCTCGCTCGGCAACACCAGCATCGGTCCGCTGGCGCCCGTCCTCGGTCGCGACCTCGCCCTCTCCAGCGCCCAGCTCGGGCTCATCGTGACCGCCTTTTACCTGGGCGCGATCGGCGTGCTCCTGTTCGCGGCGACAGCTGCCGATCGGTGGGGTCCTCGCCGGCTCTTCCTGGCCGGTCCGGCCCTGATCGCAGGCGGCCTCCTGGCCGCCTCGCGCGCGCCGAGCTTCGGCCAGCTGCTCCTTTTCATGGCTGTGGCCGGGGTCGGGAACGGGATTGCCCTTCCCCCGACGACCCGGGCGGTCATGGAGTGGTTCGGACCCGCCGGCCGGGGATCGGCGATGAGCATCAAGCAGACCGGTCTGCCCCTGGCCGGGCTGCTCGTCGCCCTCGCCGTGCCGCTCGGGCTGGGGCAGGTTGGCTGGCGGGGCAGCCTGGCCCTGATCGCCGCCCTCACCCTGGCCTCGGGAGCGCTGGCGTTCGCCTTCTATCGCGACGCGCCCGGCGGTCACGCCCCCGAAGCGGCCCCTGGCGGAGGGCTGGCGTCCCTCGCCCGCGACCCCCGGTTGCTCGCCGTGACCGGCTTCGCCACCATCATGTCCGGAATCCAGCTGGCGCTGATCGGGTTCCTCGTCCTCTACTTCCACCGCGCGCTCGGTTATCCGCTGCTGCTGGCCGGCGAGCTGCTCGCGCTCGCCCAGGTCAGCGGGGTGGTGGCACGCATCGTCAGCGGGGTGCTCAGCGACCGGCTCTTCGGCGCTCGCCGGCAGCCGGTCCTGGTCCTCATGGCCGGCGCTGCGATCGCCGGCAGCGCCGCCCTCGCGCTCGCCCCGGCGGGCACGCCGCTGGTGCTGGTGGCGGGGGTCATGATCCTGCTCGGCTTCTCGGCCGTCGGTTGGAGCGGGGTTTCGATGGCGCTCGTGGCCGAGCTCGCCGGCCGCGAGCGGTCGAGCGCGGCGGCCGGGGTTGCCCTGACCGGCAGCTACCTTGGCGTGATCGTCACCCCGCCCCTGTTCGGGCTCCTGATCGACCTGACGGGCGGCTACCGGATCTCGTTCGCCGCGCTCGCGCTGCTCGGGGTCCTCGCCTTCGGCTTCGCCCGCCTGGCGGGTGACCCCTCGCCCCGGCCGTCCCTCAGCACCACGGAGGCTTGACCAAGAGAATGGACTTCGGGCTCTTCATCGCGGCGCAGCACCCGTCCGGCTCGATGGCCGACCACGTCGACCGCCACCTGGAGCAGGTGCGCGCGGCTCGGGAGAGTGGTTTTTCTGCCGTCTACGCCAATCACCACTACTTCTCCAACCCCTACCAGCAACTGCACCCGATGCCTTTCCTGGCCCGGATCGCAGCCGAGAGCGGCGACATGCGCCTCGGCGTCGGGATCCTGCTCACCGCGCTTCTCAACCCGGTCGATGTCTGCGAGCAGGTGACGACGCTCGATGCGATCACCCACGGCAGGTTCATCTTCGGCGTCGGACTCGGCTACCGGGATGTCGAGTTCGAGGCCTTCGGGATCGACCGGACCAAGCGGGTGAAGATCTTCGAGGAGGGCCTGGAGCTGATCCGCCGGCTCTGGACCGAGCCGGTGGTGAGCCACTCCGGCGAGCGGACAATCCTGCGCGAGGTCAGCTGGCCGACCCGGCCCATCCAGCAACCTCACCCGCCGATCTGGATCGCGGCCAACAACGACCCCGCCGTCCGCCGCGCCGCCCGGCTGGGTGACGCCTGGATGATCAATCCCCACACCCGTTTCGACGTCCTCGCCCGCCAGATGGAGGTCTACCGCGAGGCACTCGACGCGGCGGGCAAGCCGTTCCCGGCGGTGGTGCCGATCATCAAGGATGTCTACCTCGGCGCCACCCGCGAGGAGGCGGTCCGCGATGCCCGTCCCTTCCTGGAGGAGAAGTACCGCACCTACGTCAAATGGGGCCAGGACGAGGCGCTGCCGATGGACGACAGCATCGACGTCCCCTTCGAGGAGCTCCAGGACGACCGTTTCATCCTGGGCACTCCCGACGACCTGATTGAGGCCATTGAGCGGTATGAGGCGGAGCTCGGTGTCAACCACGTCGCGTTTCGTCTCCAGTGGCCGGGCGCGGACCACGCCACCCCCCAGGAAAAGGTGCTCAACGCGATCCGGCTGATCGGGGAGAGGGTGGTGCCCCACTTCGCCCGGCGCTCACCGACCGGGGGCGTGCGCTCAATCGGACGGTAGGAGTGGCTCGACCTGATCCGGGAAGCCGATGCTGTCAGAGGCGGTCGCCCGCGCGCCCAGGAAGCGGGCGCGGTTGGCGTGGCCGAGGAGCAGCGGCAGCAGGTCGGCGGCGCGGAGGGTGCCGATCGACCCCCGGGCGCAGGGCTCCTCGCCGAATTCGCTCACAGCGTCGGGCCTGACCGCCCCACCGGCAACCAGCAGGGGCGTCGGGTCGCCGGTGTGGATCACTCCGCCCGAGGAAGGTGTCGCATGGTCGCCCGTGACCGCGACCACGGCCCGGTCGAAGGGGGGCTCGAGGAGAGCCGCGAGGGCGGGGTCGAGCGCCTCCAGCACCTTCAACTTCGCTCCCGGGCGCCGGCTGTGGCCGGCCTCGTCGACCACCTTGGTATGGACGTGGACGAAGGCCGCGCCGCCGCGGAGCAGGTCGCGTGCCGCATCCAGCCGGGCGGCCATGTCCTGACCCGGGTCCGAGTTCGTGGCAAGGTCTCGGTGGTCCATCGCGAGCAACCTCGCGAAACCGCGGTAGAGGGCGCTCGAGGTCACGAGGCCGCCGCTTGCGCCGACCCGCTCGGCGAAGGCGGGCAGCGGGAGCCGGGCGCCCGCCCACTTGGTGGTCAGCGTGTCGAGTGCGGGCAGGCCCCGGCGGGCACGGTCGCGGTTGACCGGGTGTCCGGCGAGCTCGAGGCGCGCCGCGAGCAGATAGGTCGCGAGGGCCTGCGCCATGGCGCTCGCGCTCGGGTGCGCGCCCGTTTGCGCGCGGGGCCGCAGCCAGGGCTGGCGATCTTCGAAGAAGGGGTCGGAATCGGTGACGGCGGCGGCCTCGGGACCGGCTCCAGTGAGGCGCAGGATGCCCTCTCCCAGCCGCACCCACTCGAGCTCGAACCCGGCCGCCTGCGGCAGATCGGCCAGCAGCCGGCGGGCGTCGGCCTCGTCGGCCGCGCCTGACCGGCCGGTGATCCAGACCGCACCGTCGCGAACCGTTGAGGCTCGGAGCGCGGCGTAAAGCCGCGGGTCGGAATCGGCCACCGGGAGCCCGAACCCGAGCGCTTCGAGCACGGCCCGGCCGGGGAAGAGGACGCCTTCGTAGCCGAAAATCGCCCAGTGGGCAACCTCGCTGGCGGGCGCCCGGCCCGGCCCCAGCGGGACGTGCAGCCCACAGGCTCCCCGTCGGGCCAGCTCATCGAGGACCGGTGTCGATGCGGCTTCCAACGGCGTCCGGTTGCCGAGCTCCGGCTGGGCACGGTCTCCGAGCCCGTCGAGGAGGATCAGCACGATGGGCAGGCGGTCGTCTTCCAGCCGAGGTGGTTGAGTCTCGCCGTAGCCGAGCGCCGGCACCCTGCTTCAGGCCTCGCCGGAGGCGGAGTCGACGAATGCCGAGAGCTCTCTGTTGAAGGCCTCCGGGGCCTCCATCGGAGGCAGATGGCCCGCGTTGAGCAGCGTCACGCCCGGCCTGGCAATGGCGCCGGGAATGGTCTCCGCCAGCCAGGCCCCGGCCGCCCGAAAACCGGGTCGATCCTCCTCGCCGACGACCACCAGGGTGGGTGCGTGGATTTGCAAGGCCAGCTCCCGGGCGGACGGATGGGGGGCCCGCGGAATCGCCTCAGTCCAGATCCGGAGGTCGTTTGCGGCCACCATGCTCCGCAGCTCCTCCCGCAGCCGGCGTTGGCGCCGGGCCGGGGCGAAGATGGGGTCCGCCAGCCAGGCGTCGCGCGCCGCTTCCCGGCCGACCTCGCGGGCGAGCCGGAAGGGCGGCTCCCAGCCCGCCAGCTCGGGACCGGGGATCCAGGCGTCGACCAGCACCAGAGCGCGGCAGCGGTCGGGGTGGAGGGCGGCGAAGACCACTGCATCGTGGCCGCCGAGAGAGAGGCCAACCAGGATGCAGCGGTCCACCCCGCTTTCGTCGAGGACCTGGAGAAGGTCGGAGGTGGGGTCGTAGCCCGGCTCCAGCGGCGCGGAGAGCCCGTGACC
>DIZV01000011.1:2002-29325 GCA_002427995.1 Chloroflexi bacterium UBA6019 | reverse complement strand
CGCGAGTCGAGGGTGACGCCGTGGAGGAAAACGACCGGCGGCCCGGTGCCCGCGGAGACCTCGTAGTGGATTCCGCAAGGTGTCAGCGCCACCCCGGCAGGTTACCTAACGGACGGCCGGCATCCAGGCTGGCCGGCGAGCTTCGAACTCCCGGATCCGGTCCATCTTCAACAGCGTCAGGCCGATCTCGTCCCAGCCGTTGAGCAGCCTCTCCTTGAGGAAGGGCTCGACCTCGAAGCGGAGATTGAGAGGCCCGGCGGTGATGGCCTGGTTCTCGAGGTCAACTGTCGCGTCCGTCGCGGGAGAATCGGTGGCGAGATCCAGCAGCCGCCGCACGTCTGCCTCGGGAAGGGTCAGCGCCAGCAGCCCGACATTGCCGCAGTTGCTCCTGAAGATATCCGCGAAGGAGGGCGCGATGATGACGTCGAAGCCCGCCTCCTGGAGGGTCCAGGGCGCGTGCTCCCGCGATGACCCGCAGCCGAAGTTGGGTCCGGCGACGAGGATCCGCGCGCCCCTGTGCGCAGGCTTGTCGAGCACGAAGTCGCCGGCCTTGCGCCAGTCGTAGAAGAGGTGCTGCCCATAACCGGTCCGCTCGATGCTCTTGAGGAACTGCTTGGGGATGATCTGGTCGGTGTCGACGTCCGCCCTGTCGAGGGGTGCGATCCGGCCCGTGACGCGGGTGAACGCCTTCATCGGGCGTAGTCCCTGACGTCGGCCAGATGACCCGCGATCGCCGCCGCGGCCGCCATCGTCGGGCTGACCAGGTGGGTCCGGCCGCCGGCGCCCTGCCGGCCCTCGAAGTTGCGATTGCTGGTCGATGCGCACCGCTCGCCCGGCGCCAGGATGTCGGGGTTCATTCCGAGGCAGAGGGAGCAGCCCGCCTCGCGCCACTCGAATCCGGCCTCCTTGAAAACCGTGTCCAGACCTTCTCTCTCGGCCATCAGCTTCACGGAGGTCGAGCCGGGCACGACCATCGCCCGCACCCGGGGGTGGACGTGCCGCCCGCGCACGATCTCGGCCGCTCCGCGGAGGTCCTCGATCCGGGAGTTGGTGCAGGACCCGATGAAGACGCGGTCGATGGCGATGTCCTGCAGCGCCGTGCCGGCCTTGAGGTCCATGTAGCGCAGCGCGCGCTCGGAGGTCTCGTCGTGTGCCTCGGGCACCCGGCCGGTGATCGGGACCGCCTGGGCCGGGTTGATGCCCCAGGTCACGTAGGGCTCCAACCCGGAGGCGTCGAGGTGGATCTCGCGCGCGAAGGTTGCGCCCTCGTCGGTGCGAAGCGTCCGCCAGTGGTCGAGCGCCTCCTCCCAGAGCTTGCCCTTGGGTGAGTACTGCCGGGGCTGCAGGTAGGCGAAGGTGGTGTCGTCGGGTGCCACCATGCCGACCCGGGCGCCCCACTCGATGGTCATGTTGCAGACCGTCATCCGGCTCTCCATGGAGAGTTCGCGGATCACCGAGCCGCGATACTCGACCAGGCTGCCCTGGCCCCCCGCGACGCCCTCCTGCGCGATCAGGCCGACCACGACGTCCTTGGCGGTCACTCCCGGCGGGAGCACGCCCTCGACGTTGACGACGACATCCGGAAAGCGGCGTTGGGGCAGGCATTGGGTCGCCAGCACGTGCTCCACCTCCGAGGTGCCGATCCCGAACGCGAGGGCGCCGAAGGCGCCATGGGTGGCGGTGTGGGAGTCGCCGCACACGATCGTCATGCCCGGCTGCGTCAATCCGAGCTCGGGGCCGATCACGTGGACGATGCCCTGGTGCGCGCTGCCGAGCTTGTAGAGGCGGATGTTCTCCCGCGCACAGTTCCGCTCCAGCGCCTCCAGCTGCCGGCGCGAAAGGTCGTCGATCTCCTCGGGCCCGGTCGGGGTGTTGTGATCGGTGGTCGCGATCGTCAGGTCGGGCCGGTGAACCGGCCGGCCGGCCAACCGGAGGCCGGCGAAGGGCTGCGGTGAGGTGACCTCGTGGACCAGGTGCAGGTCGACGTAGAGCAGGTCGGGGGCGCCCGGCGCACTGTCGACCACGTGGCTGTCCCAGATCTTCTGGGCGAGGGTTTTCGGCATCGTTGCAATGTACCAGCGAGGGTCCAGGCAACCCTGTGCCCCGAGCATGACCCGGGACCGTTCGCCTTGTCGTCGAAGGACACCCCTCCGGCAGGCGCCCAGCAGCCCTTCGTGGCCGATCTCCACGAGTTGCGCTCGGCCCGTGGCCGCAACCGGTGGTCCCCTCGGTGTCAGACTTTATTGACTCGATGGCTGAGCCTGAACGCTTCCCGCTGCGCGCCCTGCGGCCGGCGGACGCGATCCTTCTCGGGGCTCGGGTGACCCGGGCCGCACGGGCCGCTCAGAGCCTGGAAGACGCCGCTGACGGGATCGTTTCCGGGCTTTACGAGATGCTCGGAGACGCCACCCTGGACGGGCCCTCGGTCGCCCTGGCTCGTTTCTATCGGACGATCTCGTTCGCGAATCTCGAGCCCGAGCTCCGGGCGGTTGCCGCGGCGATCCTGACCGAGCACTCGGGGCAGCCTTCGGCGGCGATGAAATGCCTGACGCTGATGGCGTCGGCGGGGCTGGAGCCGACCTGGAACTCTCGCCACACGTCCGCCCGGCACCGGGTGATCCCGTTGCCAAGTCCGACCGCGGTGGAGCGGCTGCCGATGGTGTCGCGACTGATCAGCGAAATGGGCATGTCGGTTGCCAACCTCGTTGAGGCGGCCCTCGATCCGCTGGTCGAACCGGAGACCGGACGCGCCCGCATCTTCCATGTCGAGGAAGCTGGCGGGAGCCCCTACATTCCGGACCAGCAGGACTTCGTCCGGCGCTACGGCATCCGGTCCGTCATCGGCTTTGGAAGCTCGCTCCGCTCGGGTGACCTGTGGGCGGTGATCCTTTTCACGCGCGTCTCGGTCAATCTTGAAGTCGCGGGATTGTTTCGAATGCTGGCCACCGACATCAAGATCGCCATCCTACCGGTGCTGTCCAACCGTTTCTTTGCCGCCTGAGGGGCCACTGAATGGAAGAGCCGACGGACCTTCTCCTGTCCTCCGGGGACGTGCTCCGGACCGTGATCGAAGGGGCACTGGCGGCGGTGGTGGTGATGGGCGCCGACGGTCGCGTCCGCGGCTGGGGCCCTCAGGCAGAGCGCACCTTCGGCTGGTCACGCGCCGAGGCCATCGGGGCCGAGCTTGCCGCGCTGATCGTTCCGGAAGAGATGCGGAGCCGCCACCGCGAGGGTCTGCGGCATTATCTGGCGAGCGGTGAGGGACCGGTCCTCGGCCGTGTGATCGAGATGGAGGCGATCGTGCGCACCGGGGAGCGCATCCCGGTCGAGATCTCGATCAACCCGCCGGTGCAGCATCAAGGCCAACCGGTGTTCATCGCGTTCGTACGAGATATCAGCGAGCGGAAGACGGCGGAGAAGGCGCAGAGCCGCCTCTACGAGGAAGCCCGGGTCGCCAACCAGGCCCTCCGCGATTACTCCAGCCTGATCGTGCACGAGCTCCGCGGCCCGCTCTCGGTGATCAAGGGCTACGCGTCCCTGCTGGCAGACGGAAGCATGTTTGAACCGCCTGCCCCGGCCAGGCGCGCGATCGCCGAGCTTCTCCGCAGCGCGGAGGTGGCCAACGACCTGATTGAGCGACTGCTGATGGCCGCGAGAATGGATGCCGGCCTGCTCGCACCGGAATACTCCCTCGTCGACCTCAGTGCAGCCGGCACCTCGGCCGTCGAGCGCGCGAAATCGCGAGCCTCACTCCTCGGGGGCATAGTGGTGCCGATCAGGCCCTCCTCAAGGCGATCAGCGGTATGGGCGGACCCAGGCTGGACGGCGATGATTCTGGACAACCTCATCAACAACGCCCTGGTCCATTCGGGTGACGCCCCAAAGGTGAGCGTGGAGGTCAGTGACGACCGACCGACCTCGATCTGGGTGACGGATCGGGGTCGCGGGATCCCCGCGGAGGCCGCAGCGAGAATTTTCGAGCGCTTCTTTCGGATCCCGGACCACTCGGCTGCGTCCGGCAGCGGACTTGGCCTCTACCTGAGCCATCAGCTGGCGCGGCTGCAGGGCGGTGACCTCGTCCTCGAGTCCGAGGAGAAGACGCCTGGCGCGCGCTTCCGGCTGGATCTGCAGGCGCCGCCGCCGGAGGCGGAGTGACTCTGGGCACAGATCGCTCGAACAGTCCGTCGAGGTGGTTGTGCCACCATTGTGGCCGCCCCGTCGGGAGGTGGTGCTGCCGGGAGCGTCGTGTGATCGCGGGCATCACCAGCCCGACGACAACGAGACCCCAGAGCAGGGCGCCTCCCGCCAGCTGCAGGCCCAGATGCCGCCGCCCGGTCGCGGCGATCAGGACGCCCACGACCAGGACTGGGTAAGCCTGGTCCTCCTTCGCCGCCAGTGCGACCAGCGCCAGGCACCAGCAGAGGACGGCCTGGCCGCGGAGCCCGGCCCAACCGGCCAGCAGGGCGACGGGGAGCGCGAGAACCTCGGGATGAAAATCGGAGAGTCCAGCCTGCTGCAGCGCGGCCCAGGCCGGCAGCGGACCGGCCAGCGCCACCGCGAGCCAGGGGCGCTCCGGCAGCAATTGCCTGGCCAGCAGGTAGCCCGCCGGCGCCGCCGCGGCGAGACCGAGGGCGTTCAGGATCGTCAGGAGCCTCGCATCGGGCCAACCGAACTCGAGCAAGGCCGGGACGATCAGCAGCGGTTCGAAATGAAGCCCGAGGAAGCTCCCCGCGGTGAACCCGGTGAAGAAGCCGCCACCGTGGCCGATATTCCAGACCAGCTCCTCAAAGAAGGCCTGGTCGTACGCCGGGGCGAGCAGGCGATCGACCTGGCCCAGGATGACCGCGGCGTAGAAGCCGAAGGTTGCCACCGTCACGAGCGCGATCACGAGCGAGGGGCCCGCGGACCTGTTCATCTGCGGTCCGGTCACCACCGGACTTCGCGTCAAGCGAAGGAGAGCGTCGTGGTGATCTCAACGCATCCGGACAGAGTCCTGGCCACCGGGCAGCGGGTGGCATGGAGAGAGTGGGCGCGCTCGGCAGCCTCGCGCTTGTCCTCCGGGCACCCGGTCAATCGATACTCGACCCGGATCCGCTTGATGATCAACACCTTGTCCTCGACCTCGACGTCACCTTCAGCGGCTGCTTCGAGACTTCCGTTTGACGCATCGATCCCGCGCGCCTCCAGCGCGCCTCCCAGGGTGCCGACCAGTCAACCGGCCGCCGCGGCCACCACGTAGTCGAGGGTGGTTGCCCGCTCCGGGTATTGGCCGGGTGCGACGCCGTAGTGCTCGCGCACCGCGCCGTGGGTTCCGAACACCACCGGCTGCTCCTCGGCCGGAAGTCGCGCTTCTCGGATCGGCCCCTGTCGGCGTACGACGCTGACCTTTGAAACGTAGGCGGGTCGATTCGAGTCCATTTTCAGAGCCCCCGGAATCACGCAGGATCCCCGACTGGCGGACGGGCCGAGAGGATGGCCCGCCAGCAGTCGAGTAGCAGCACTGGCGATGTTGACATTCCGGGCAGGGCGGGTGCCGGTTCAGGTGTGAGGACGACGAAGCGGTCGCCGATAGCGGCGGCATGGTGTGCGGTGGCCTGGAAAGTCCCCGCGATGGGTCCTCTCACCCCGGTCACGCGAACGTCCGGATAGAGCCAGGAACCACGAGCCGCCTCCCGACCGTGCCCGGCGACATACTCCCTCTGGATCAGCCGGATCGCCTTCTCGAAGTCCTCATCGTGATCGAACTCGACGACCATCCTGACCTGGTTGGTTCGTTGAATGCGGCCGCCGGCCACGGCGAGGTGCCCAACCTGGGAAACAATGTTCACCCGACCGCGCAGGCGCGTCATGTCGGCGATGAATCGCGCCCGGTTGGCTCGACTCGCGCGTCCGCCGGCATACATGCTGTAGGTGAGGGTCGGCCTCTTGGCGATGAGGTAGTCGACGGCACCCTCTCTCGTGTATCCGGTGATGGCGCCGCAGGCCACGAGGCGGTCGAGCAGCCCTGTCATCGCGCCGCGACCCCGGTCGCCGCCGGCTGCACGATTCCTTTCCGGCGCAGGATCGTCTCCGCGTCGACGAAGCCGTCCGCTGCCTGGTTCTGGCGAGCGAGCCAATCCACAAACCGCCCGATCCCTTCGTCGAGCCCAACCGCGGGCTCAAAGCCCAGGCGGCGGGCCAGAGTGATGTCTGAAACGAGGTCACGCATCTCCCCCGGTCGAAATTCGCCGCGGACGATCGGGTCGCAGCGCACCCCAAGCCGGTCGGCAATGATCTCCGCGAGGGTTCGAACCGAGGTGGCGACGCCACTGCCCACGTTCACGGCAAGCCCGTCGCAGCTACTCGAACCGGCCACCAGGAGGTTGGCGCGGGCGATGTCTCCGACATAGCAGAGGTCACGGGTCTGCTCTCCGTCCTCGTAGAGGACGGGAGCCAATCCCTGGCGGAGCCGATTCGCGAAGATGGCGATCACTCCGGTGTAGGGGTTGCGGCTGGACTGGCGCGGTCCATAGGTGCAGGAATAACGAAGGGCCACCGCCGGGATGCCCGTCTGCCGGCTCCAGTTGAGCACCAGCCGCTCCTGGTCGAGCTTGGTCATGGCGTAGACGGTCTCGCCTCCGATCGGAGCGTCCTCCGGCGTCGCCGTGCTCACGGTGACTCCGCCACAGATCGGGCAGGCGACCCGATAGTCGCCGGCAGCCAGCCGGGAGTCGTTTCGTGGCCCTGGGAATTGGCGACCGTGCCGCGAGCAGGTGACCGCGCCCTCCTGGTACACGGCCTGGGATGACGCGACCACCAGCTTGCGGACCGGCAGCCGCTCGTCTCGGATGAGCTCGAGCAGGCGGGCGGTGCCGAGGCTGTTGACCTCGACGAACTTCGCGATCTCGGGCATGTAGCCGCCATAGGCGGCCTCGTGAAACACGACCTCCACTCCTTCGAGAGCCGAGCGAACAGCCGCGGTGTCTCGGATGTCGGCGCGGTGGAACTCCGCCGCCGACGGCAGCCACGCGGGCTTCCCGGCATGCGTTTGCGGCTCCAGGTTGTCAAGGATTCGCACCCGCCAGCCCTCGACGAGGAGCTGATCGGCGAGGTGGGACCCGATCAGACCCGCGCCGCCGGTGACGAGCGCAAGCGGACGCACTAGGCGACCACGACATCGATTCGATGAAATCCGGTCGCCCCGGCGGGTGCCGTTCCGTGGTCGCGCGCCGTCTGCGGGTTGCCTTCACCGTCGACGGCACGCACCCCCAGTGAATACCTCCCAGCCGCGGAGGGTGTCCACGCCAGGCTCCAGAGGGTCCAGCTGGCGCGGGTGCCGGGGATGTCAAGGGCCGCCGTGCGCCACGTCGCCCCTCCGTCGGTGCTCACCTCGACCTTCGAGATCCCACGCCCGGCGGCGAAGGCGATTCCGGCCAGCCGGATCGGGCCCGCCGACCTGGCCACGATGTGGCCATTTCGAGGAGCCGAGAAACGCGCCATGGTGTGGACGAAATGCGCGTTCCAGCCCTGGAGCTCGTAGTAGCCGACCTCGGGTCCCCGGGTGACTTCGATCTGGGTGATCCACTTGGCGCTGAACTCGCCGTAGTTCCGGGGCATCAGCGCCCGGGCCGGGAACCCGTGCCGGTCCGGCAGGGCGGCACCGTTCATCTCATAGGCGATCAGCGCGAGAGGGTCCATGGCCTCTTCCAGCGACGCGCTGATCACGTAACCGACAGAACGCAGGTTGACCTGTGAAGCGCCCGGTTGGATGCCGGACGACCCCAGAAGCGACGGCAGCGACACGCCCTTCCAGCGAGCGTTGCTGATCAGTCCCCCGCCGATGTAGTTGCTGATGCACTCGAGCGTCATCTCGTGCTCGGTGGCGGTCAGCTTGCGCAGCGCGTCGAGGCTGTAGCTGGCCGGCCGGTCCACCAGCCCGACCACCTCGAGCTTCCAGTTGGACGCCTCGACCCGGGGATCGATCAGGTTCTTGGTCACGACGTAGAACTCGTCGACCGGGGTGATCGGCGCCGTCCCTCGGTACTGCAATCCGTCATAGCCGAGATCGGATCGCTCCAGGAGTTGCCGGGCGAGGAGCCCCGTCGCGGCCGCGAGGGCCAGGCCCGAACCGGCCAGGAGGGCGGAGCGGCGACTGACCACGCCGCCCGGGCCCGGTCGTGGCCCTCGACGCCCGGCGAGGGTGCGATAGGCCAGCAGGGCACCCCCGAACACCGCATAGGTGAGGAGAAGGCCGGCAGCGGTCGCCGCCCGCGCGGCCCCGACCGGGAGACCGGTGTATCCAGCGCCGGCGACCGGCCAGAGCACCGCCAGGGTGCCCAGCCAGGCGATCGCCACGGCGGCGAGCACGAACACCACGGCAGAGCGAGTTGGATGCAGTCCGCGCGCGAAGCGTTGCGTCGCCGCCGCGAAGAGGACACCGCTGGCCAGCCCGGCCCCGACCAGCCCGGGCAGATCTCCCAGGAGGGCGAGCTCCTTGGCCATCAGGGGGCCACCGAGACGGCCGAGCAGGGCGAGGAACTGGTCGACCGGAACATGGGGGAGGACGAGGTCGCCCCCCAATTCGGAATGGAGCGAAACGCCGCCGTAGAGCCGCAGAAGCGCGCTCGTGACCGCCATCGCGAGCCCCGCCCAGAGTCCGGCGAAGAGTCCCCATCCATACGGTCGAAGACGCTGGATCACCTCAGCCGCCACCGGCGTGGGCGAGGGCGCGACGGGTCTCGCCTAAGTCGGCGCGCTGGCGGCACGCCGCCTCCAGTGGCGCAAGGTCCTCGATCTCATCAACATCAAAGGTCCCCGGCAGCAGCGCAACGCTGAGGCCGCGGGAAACGGCGCTGCATCGAATGGCCTGGAGCACGTGCGGGGTGCTCATCGGGACATCCGCGAGCACGTCGTGGTAGCCGCGCATGCCGAGCAGGCAATAGCCCCCGTCACGAACCGGCCCCAGGACCAGGTCGTGCGTTTCCAGCCGCGTGAAGGCCGCCTGGACGTATTCGAGCGAGATCTGAGGCGAGTCCGAGGCGATCAGGACCACCGGGTTCTCGCCGCGCCGCGCCGCGGCCGCGAAGAGACGATCCTGGCGCTCGCCCCAGCTTCCGGGGCCCTGGCCGATGACCGGGGGACTTCCGGCGATGCCGGTCGCCTCTTCGATCTCGGGCCAGCAACCATCGGGGCTGATGAACCAGGTCGCTTCCAACCCCTTCCCCGAGAAACGTCCGGCAAGATCGCGCAGGAAGGCGATGTAGAGGGCGATCGCCGGGTCCTGGCCGATCGTGCGCGCCAACCTCGTCTTGACCAGGCCCGGCCGTGGGGCCTTGGCGGCGATGTACAGCCGCCTCATGCCCGCACCGCTCGCCCGGCGGGTGTTCCTGCCGGTGCCCACCGCGCATAGCGGGCGACCGTCCCCAGGATGGCCAGGCCCGCCCGCACACTGCCGGCGACCGTGCCCCCGACCTTGGAGACGCCGGTGCGCCGCCGGTAGAAGACCTCGACCTCTCGATATCGCAGGCGCGCCCGCAGGCACTTGACCAGCATCTCGGTGGACCACCCGTAGGTCATCTCGGCCATCTCGAGCCCGAGGAGATGCCGGTGCCGAATCGCCCGGAACGGGCCCAGGTCGCGAACCCGGGCGCCATAGATGACGCGGATAACCAGGGCCGCCAGCTGGTTTCCCCAGGCCTGCGCCAGAGTCATGGCGCCTCTCTCGCGGCGGGTCCGCACCCCGACCACGAGATCGGCCTCGCCGCTCCGCAGCGGCGCGAGGATGGCGGCGAGATCGGCCGGGTCGTCGGCGCCGTCCCCGTCCAGCAGAACGATGAGTTCGGCACCGGCCGCCGCGGCGACGCCGGCGGCACAGGCGCGGCCGTATCCCCTGGTCGGTTCGCTCACGACCTCCGCCCCGGCCGCCCGCGCCACGACGGCGGTAGAGTCGGTCGAACCGTTGTCCACGACGATGATGCGAACCTCGGCACCGGGTTGGAGCGACCTGCGAAGCGAGGTCACGACCTCGCCGATGATCGCCTCCTCGTCGAGGGCCGGGATGATGATCGCGAGACTCTCTTCGCGGGACATTGGCATGAAGCATCGCCGCCCTCGGTTACAGCTTTGTTACACGGCTGAGGTCCTCAGCTCTTTCTCCCCGGCTGAGAACCGGCGCGGATGACGAGGTCCGCGACGAGTCCGGTCCAGCCGGTCTGGTGGGAGGCGCCGAGGCCGGCGCCGGTGTCTCCGTTGAAGTACTCGTGGAACGAGATCAGCGAATGCCAGGCGGGGTCGCGCTGGAAGAGCTGCTGGTCCCCGAACACCGGCCGCCGGCCGTCCGCGTCGGTGAAGATCGACACCAGGCGCCGGGAGAGCTCGTCGGCGACAGCGTCCAGGCTCAGCCGCCGGCCGGAGCCGGTCGGGCATTCGACCTGGAAGGCGTCGCCGAGGTAGCGGTGGTAGACGCGCAGGACCTCCACCAGCAGGTAGTTGACGGGGAACCAGACCGGGCCCCGCCAGTTCGAGTTGCCGCCGAAGAGCCCACTCGTCGACTCGCCCGGTTCGTAGTCGAGACGCGCCATCACGCCGCCCACGTCGACCTCCAGGGGGTGCTCGGCGTGGTAGCGCGAAAGCGATCGGATGCCATGGTCGGAGAGGAACTCCTCGGGGTCCAGCATCCGCGCCAGCAGCCGGCGCAGTCGGTCCGGGCTGACGATCGACAGCATCCGCCAGCCGGAGTGCTCCTGGTCGTGGATGTGCTGGACCACGCCCTGCGCCTCGGCCCGGTGGTGGATGAACCACTCGCTGCGCTGCGTGAACTCGCGCAGGCGCCCCAGGGTTTCGGGGCCAAAGGTGGTGACCGCGAAGAGTGGGATCAGGCTCACCAGTGAATGCGCCCGGAGCGGGAAGGAGGACCCGTCGGCGAGGTGGAGCACATCGAAGTAGAGGCCGTCCTCCTCATCCCAGAGCCCCTGGTTGTTCAAGGCCGAGGCGATCAGGGCGAAGTGTTCGAAGAACTTGATGGCGAGGTCCTCGTAGGTGTGGTCGTGCTCGGCCAGCACCACCGCCAGCTGGAGGAGGTTCTGGCAGTACATCGCCATCCACGCCGTACCGTCTGACTGCTCGAGGCGACCCGAAAGCGGCAGCGAGGAGCGGTCGAAGGGACCGATGTTATCGAGGCCCAGGAACCCGCCTTCAAATACGTTGTTGCCGGCCGAGTCCTTGCGGTTCACCCACCAGGTGAAGTTCAGGAGCAGCTTGTGGAAGATCCGTTCCAGGAATTCGTAGTCGCGACCTCCGTCGATCTCGAAGACGCGCAGTGCCGCCCAGGCGTGCACCGGCGGGTTGACGTCGCCGAACGCCCACTCATAGGCCGGCAGCTGCCCGTTCGGGTGCATGAACCATTCCCGGCAGAGCAGCACCAGCTGATGCTTGGCGAAGCTGGGGTCGACGTGCGCCAGCACGACGCAATGGAAGGCGAGGTCCCAGGCCGCATACCAGGGGTACTCCCACTTGTCGGGCATCGAGATCACGTCGCGGTTGTCGAGGTGCTGCCAATCCGCGTTGCGGCCGGTCCAGCGCTGGCCCGGCGGCGGAGGCCCGGCTGGGTCTCCCTCCAGCCAGCGGCGGACGTCGTAGTGGTAGAACTGCTTGCTCCAGAGCATCCCGGCCAGGGCCTGGCGCATCACCAGCGCCCGGTCGGCGCCCGCCCCCAACGGGGTGAGCCCCGCGTAAAACTCGTCGGCTTCGGCCTCGCGCGCGGTCATCACCGCGTCGAAGTCCGGCGCTGCACCAGCTGAGGCCGGGGCCAGTCGGAGCCGGATCACCGCGGTGCCGCCGGCCGGGACCTCCAGCCGGTAGCGGAGTGCCGCCTTGGTGCCGTTCTGAGCGGGGTTGACGGTCGCCGCACCGCTCACGACATGGTCGTGGATGCCGTCCTTGGGGAAGGCGCTCCCGCCGGGAGTGCCCCAGAGCCGCCCCGTGTTGGTCTCGTTGTCACAGAAGAGGGGCTCGGGCGAGCCGTCCCCGCTGAGCGTGAACGTGCCCAGCTCATGATGCTCCGCCAGCAGCCCGCCGCTCTGAGCCCGGATCGCCGGCCGGCGATCGTCGAGGCCCCAGGACCATGTGTTGCGGAACCAAAGGGTCGGCAGGACGTCGATCACGGCCGCCTCCGGGCCCGCGTTGCGGAGCGAGAGGCGAATGCTCATATCGTCCGCCGACGCCTTCGCATAGTCGGCTGTGATCTCCCAGTAGCGGCCCTCGTCGAAAACTCCCGTATCGACCAGCTCGAACTCGGGCTGGTCCCTGCCCCGCGCTCGGTTCTCGGCCGCCAGCCCGGCATAGGGAAACTCGACCTGCGGGTAGAGGTAGCGCCAGCGCATCCAGGAGTGAGTCGGCGTCGAGTCGAGGTAGTACCAGCACTCCTTGGCATCCTCGCCGTGGTTACCTTCGTTGCTCGTGAGACCGAAGATGCGCTCCTTCAGGATCGGGTCGCGCTGGTTCCAGAAGGAGAGGGCAAGGCAGAGCGTCTGCCGGTCGTCGCAGATGCCGGCCAGCCCATCCTCGTTCCAGCGGTAGGTGCGCGACCGAGCGTGATCGTGCGGAAAGAAGTCCCAGGCCGAGCCGCCGGCGCTGTAGTCCTCTCGCACCGTTCCCCACCCCCGCTCGCTGAGGTAGGGCCCCCACCTGCGCCAGGGGGCACGGCCCTCGGGCACCTCGAGCAGGCGTGCGCGTTCAGCTCCTTCCATGGCGACAACAGTGACGGTTGGCGCCCTGCCGTTACGGGCAGGAGATGGAAGACCCGAGTCGGCGCGCCCACCTTGAAAGGTAATGTTTCGCTTGGGGCCGGATCGGGAAACATACTTTCAGCGGGACCCTCAGGTCTCCGCATCTTGCGTTGGTCGCAGAAGTCTTTCTCGAACAGGCCAGCCGCTTGTTCGCCCGCGTTCGAGAAAGAGGAGAGCCCCGCCAATGCCCACAGGAAGCATCAAGAAGCTGGTATCGGACCGCGGATTCGGATTCATCGCGGCCGAGGACGGCAAGGAGTACTTCTTCCACCGTGACGGCGTCGAGAACTTCGACTCGCTGAACGGTGGCGAGCAGGTGACCTTCGAGATCGAGGCGAGCCCCAAGGGCCCGCGCGCGAAGATGGTCCGCCTGGCCTAGTCGCAGCGATCCTGAACCGGAGACCCGTCCGCCCCCGCCACCACGGCGGGGCCGGGCGGCCTCCGTACCCTGCGTTCCGCAACCAATCACGAGGAGAAGAGACCCGTATGGAGCAGCAGACTCGCTCGAAGCGCTCGGCCGTGGCAATCCTGATCGATCCCGACGCTGTGTCCGGCGCTACCCACCGCAAGCGCCTGCAGGACCGCGGCTACACGGTCGTAACCGTCGCCGACGCCTCGGCCGCCACGGCGACCGCCGAGAAGGCTGCTCCCGCCGTCATCTTCTATGCCTCGCTCACGGGCCGGATCGACGCCTCCGAGCTGATGCTGGCCCTCAAGGCAAGCGACGCCACCCGTCACATCCCGATCCAGATGCTGTCGGCGGCTCCCGAGGCCCGCAACCAGAAGGGCCTCAACGTGGTGACCCGGACCGGCTGGTAGCCCCGCGCCGGCCGCGGCCCGCCGGCGAAGCGAAGCGAATCGATCCCCGTTGTTGCGGACTTTGTTACGGATACCGACCGATGGTGATCACGATGATTTCAGAAGTGCGCAACACCCCGGTCGGCTGATGGCAGACGAGCGACCGTCAACCCCGCTGCCCGTCGTGCCCGTCGCCGTTGTCGAACCCGGCCGCTACAACTTCCGCGCGGCCGCGGTGGTTGCGTTCATCGTCGGCGTGATCGACGTCCTGATCGCGGTCCGCTTCTTCCTCAAGCTCCTCGGGGCGTCGACCCAGTCGTCCTTCGTGAACTTTCTCTACGGGGTGAGCGCTCCCCTGGTAGCGCCCTTCCATGGCATCTTCCCGAATTCCGGCTCCGGCGCCAACATCTTCGAGTCGGGATCGCTGGTCGCCCTCGTCGTGTACGCCCTCATCGGCTGGGGCGTGGTCGTCCTGATCCGGATCGTGACCGCCCCGCGCGGCTCCCGGCCGGCAGGCTCCTGAAAACTTCGCTCTCCCCCCTCAGAGAGGGCCGTGGCGCCGATCGGCGACGCCACGGTCCGCTCGTTAAATGTCCGTCGTGCCGGCGACTCTTCTCC
Organism: Chloroflexi bacterium UBA6019; assembly: GCA_002427995.1. Classification (GTDB taxonomy): domain Bacteria; phylum Chloroflexota; class Dormibacteria; order Dormibacterales; family Dormibacteraceae; genus UBA6019. Next base: position 15,145 of record DIZV01000011.1, on the reverse strand, counting down.
TGACAGGTCTCCCTCTGGACGCAAGACTCGACTTCGATTAAGATCCAGCAAAATGCGACGAAAACTCACCTCACTTTCGATCCTCCTCATCGTCGCCCTCGCGGCGGCCTGGCCCATCGGGGCGCTCGCGGCCGCCCAGCCCCGGCTGGGGACTGCCACGAGCTTCGCCGTCCTCGCTGGCTCAACCATCACCAACACCGGTGCCACCACGATCAATGGCGACGTTGGAATTAGCCCCAACGGTTCGTCGTCGGTGACTGGTTTCCCGCCCGGGATCATCAACGGCGGGACCCACTATGCCGACGCGGTTGCCCTCCAGGCCAAGAACGACCTGGTGACCGCCTACAACGATGCGGCTAACCAGACGCCCTTCGTCGATCTCACCGGCCAGAACCTCGGGGGCAAGAACCTGACTCCCGGCACGTATCGCTTCTCATCATCGGCGCAGCTGACTGGACCGCTCACTCTCAGCGGCTTTGGTATCTATGTATTCCAGATCGGGAGCACCCTTACCACGGCGAGCGGGTCAAGCGTTCTCCTGACCAACGGCGCCCAGGCGTGCGGCGTCTACTGGCAGGTCACCAGCTCGGCGACCTTCGGCACCGCCACCAGCTTTCAAGGGACGGTGATGGCGCTGGCCAGCATCACCATGACGACCGGGGCGACCCTGATCGGGCGAGCCCTGGCACGGACCAGTGCCGTGACGCTCGACACGAACACGATCACGAGGCCTGCCGCCCTCTGCTCCGGGCTGCCGACCGTCGGGGTTGGGAACACCGGTGTCCCCGATGCGCTGCGCGGAGGGACTCCCTGGTCGCTGATTCTGATCGGCATCGCCGGCGGCCTCGGCGCCCTGCTGTTGGGCTTCAGCGTTCGAGCACGACGCCGTACCGCCTAGGGCGGGTATGGCGCCGAGCTCGCGCCCGTCTGCAGGCCGGCGCGGTCGGGTACCCGGCCAGCTTCTCGCCGAGGTCGCTCTGGCGCTGCTGCTGCTGGCGGCGCTTGCTCTGGCCTGGCCAGCCGGTCCTCCGACCGACCCGGAGCGCGATACGGCCCTGGCGATCGGTTCCAGCGCCGGCTCGGAGCGTGCTTCCGGTGATCGTGCCGCCGACGACATGGCCCCTTCGCGCACCAAGCCCCTTACGCCAACCTTTGCCCTGCGGGCACCGACCGCCGCGCCGGTGCAGGTGCTCATCTCCTCCCTGAACCTCCATCCTCGCGTGGAGTCGGTCGGGCTTGACCGCTCCGGCGCGATGGCTGTCCCGCGCAATTACTTCGACGTCGGCTGGTACAACGGCGGCCCGGTTCCCGGGGATCCCGGCGACGCCGTCATCGACGGTCACGCCGGTTACCCCGACCAGCCCCTCGTTTTCGCAAAGCTGGTGAAGTTTCGCCCGGGCGACAAGATCGTGGTCGTCCTCGCGGACGGGAGCCGGCGCGACTTCATGGTTGACTCGGTGAGGAGCTGGCCGGCGCGTGCTCATCCCACCGGTCTCTTCGACCCTTATGGCCCGGCCCGACTCTCTCTCATCACCTGCACCGGGCAGTTCAACGACAAGCGAAACACCTACGCCGACCGCCTGGTCGTCGAGGCCCACTTTCTGGGCATCGAAGGCGAGGCCCTCACCAGCTAGTCAGTCCTCGGCGCCCCCTGCACCGCCCGGCGCTTCGAGCCCGTAAGCGATCGCTTCGAGGTAGGAGAGAACCGCGCCGCTCTCCCAGGCCAGGGCCGACTCGGTCGGCGGGAGTCCGGCCCGTCCAGCTCTGAGGAAGGAATCGGTCAGCGCAAGCCAGGCCGGCGTGGGCTTGGACCCGGCGACCTCGTGCATCCGCGCGGCGGCACCCGCCAGCGTGAGCGCGCGAGCCGGGTTGGAGTCTGCGGCCGCGATCCAGGAACAGACGTCAAGCGTCCACGCCGCGCGGCGGTCGCCCAGTCGAAGGCCGGACTCCAGGCTTTGCCGGATGGCCGATCGGGCGCCCTCAATGCCGCCGCCCGCAACCCGCACCGCAGCCAGGAAAGTCAGGGTGATGTGCGCCTCGTCGTCGTGACCGGCGCGGTGCCGCAGTTCAAGGCTTCGGGCGAAGAGCTGCTCGGCGGCTGCCAGGTCACCCCGGCTCCCGGCCAGCAGCCCCATCTGGTGCAGGACCTCCGCCTCCATCCGGCCATCGCCCATGGTCTGCCAGAGGGAGAGCGCCTCCTCCAGGTGGGCCTCGGCGCGGACCGGAGCACCGGTGGCGGCCTCGACCAGCCCTGTCATGAAGAGGGCGCGACCGGTGACTCGGTCATCTCCCGCCGACTGACCGGCGGCCAGCGCGCGCCCAAGACGCAGCAGCGCCTCGGGCGCCTCTCCCTGGAGGTAGGCGAACGCCGCGGAGTCGATCCGGCACTGAGCCGAATCGGCGCCGGAGTCGGGGGCCGCCGCCAGGGCTGCCTCCACCGCCGCTCGGCCCTCGGCGACATGGCCGCGCACGTTCCAGAAGTCGAAGGCGCGGTGGGCCAATCGCAACGCGAGGGGCGGGTTTGTCTCAGTCGCCCAGGCCAGGGCCGACTGCAGGTTGCCGTGCTCCACCTCGACCTCGTCCAGCCACTCGGCGCTCCGTCCGGGAATGCGCCGCTCGATTCGATCCAGAAGGTAGAGAGCGAGACGCCCCTGGACGTCGGGCGCTTCTCCGGACTCCTCCAGCTTCTCGCGGGCGAATTCTCGGATCGTCTCGTGCATCTGGTAACGCGACTCGGTCGGAACGAGCAGGGATTTCCGCACCAACAGCGCCAGGAAGGGGACCACCGCGGCCAGCGCCAACTCGCCCCCAGCACCGACTGCCTCGGCCGCGGCGAGGTCGAAGGTTCCCGTGAAGACCGAAAGCCGGCGAAGCAGCAGCCGCTCGTCGGAAGCGAGGAGGTTATGGCTCCATTCGACCGTCGAGCGCAGAGTCTGCTGTCGCGCGGGAGCGGTGCGTGAGCCGCGGCTGAGCAGCACGAAGCGGTCCTCGAGGCGGGCGACGATCGCGGGGAGTGAGAGGGCGTCCGCCTGCGCGGCCGCCAGCTCGAGTGCCAGGGGCAGGCAGTCGAGCCTCGCGCAGACCTGGGCTGCCAGCCGACGGGCCCCCTCGTCATCGGGCAGGTCGGGTCGGTGTTCGCGTGCTCGTCGCAGGAAGAGCGCCGCGGCGTCTTCCTCCCGCAGCGCCGGGACCGGCCAGGTCACCTCCCCCGGGAGTCCGAGCGGCTCCCGGCTGGTGGCGAGGACCCGGAGTGCGGGGCATCCCTCGAGCAATTTCTCCACCAGCTCTGCCACCGCGGTGACCAGGTGCTCGCAGTTGTCGAGAACCAGCAGCAGCTCGCGCCCGGAGAGCTGGTCGACCGCCGACTCGGTGCCGCTCCGGCCGGGGTGCTCGACCAGTCCGAGAACCCGCCCCACCGCCGAGACCACCGAGGCGTGGTCGGAGAGCGACCCGAGCTCGATCAGCCAGACGCCGTCGGGCTCCTCGGCACCGGCGGCGAGCTCGAGGGCGAGGCGCGTCTTGCCGGAGCCACCGGCTCCGGTGAGAGTGATCAAACGAGCCTTGGTCCGCGCCTCGGCTAGGTCGGCGAGCGCCCGCTCCCGCCCGATCAGCTCGGTCAGTTGGGTCGGCAGGTTGGTGAGACGGCGGTCGAGCGACCGGATCGGCCGCAGGTCGGGCGGCGCGTGCTCGTCCGCCAGCTGGTAGATCCGCTCCGGCCGGACGAGGTCCTTCAGGCGGTGCTCGCCCTGGTCGATCAGTGAGACGCCATCGGGCAGCGAGTCGACCGCCACCTGGCGCGCCGAGAGCGAGAGCAGCACCTGTCCTCCGTTGCCCGCCGCCAGCAGGCGCGCGCACCGGTACACCGCCTGGCCGTAGTAGTGGCCGTCCCGCAGCTCGGCCTCGCCGGTGTGAACGGCGATCCGGATCCGCAGCTCGGCTCCGACCGGCCAGTCCTGGCGGCGGAACTGGCGCTGGATCGTCGCGGCGGCGGTGACCGCGTCCGCCGCCCAGGGGAAGACGGCCAGGACCGAGTCCCCCTCTCGGCCCATCTCGACGAGGTGGCCGCGGTGCTCTCGGATGGCGGTGCGGACCAGTTCGTCGTGAATCGCCATGGCCGCGCGCATCGCCGCCGGGTTCGACTCCCAGCGGCGGGTCGAGCCCTCGATGTCGGTGAGAAGGAAGGTGACCGTCCCCTCCGGCGGATTGCGTCTCGTTTGACCTCGCAGGATAGATCACCAGCCGAATGACACAAGTGCCGATTCCTGTGCTACTTTCCGCCCGCTATGCCAGTCAGCCGGATGGACGAGGAGCCGCTGCGCGAAATCGCCGAGGAATTCGGCCGGATCGCCCGCGTCCTGACCCAGGTGAGTGACGCGGCGGGCAGGTCGGACGAGGGTCGTGACCACTCGGCCGACTTGAAGCGGATCGAGGCGAGTTTGGCCGAGATCACCGCGGCGCTCAAGGGCTTTCTCTCCGAATAAACCGGGGTTCCCGCGCGATCGTCGAAGCCGCGTCGGCTTGCGACGACGGACAATCGCGTCATGACCAGTCCCGAATCGATCGCTCTCATCCGCAGCCTCAGCGCGGTCCGGCAGTTCGCCGACCGGCCAATTCCCCGGCAGGCCAGGGACGATATCTTCGAGGTCGTCCGCTGGTCGGGCAACGCCAGCAACCGCCAGCAATTCGAGGTTCTCTGGGTCGAGGATCGGGACCTTCTGCAGAGGCTGGCCGGTACCGAGGGATACGCCAAGCACCTGGCTGGCGCGGCGGCCGGCGCCGTCATCGCGACCTGGATGGAGCGCGACGAGCTCAATGCCTTCGACGAGGGACGGATCGCCGAGCGGATCATGCTCGCCGCTCATGCCCACGGCATCTCCAGTTGCATCGGCTGGCTCCGCGGCAGGGGTGGTGAGGAGGCGAAGCAGCTCCTCGGCCTCCCGGCGGATCGAACCGTCCGGACGACCATCTCATTGGGTTTCGCGGCCGAGGGCGCCAGGCGCGGTCGGCGCCGCCGGCCAACCGGCGAGGTGATCCGAATCGCCGGCCGCTCCTAACAGACCCGGGAGATGGTCATCGCCGGATGCCAGATCCTTCCCTCGCCGAGATCGACCGCGTCCTCGCTGCGGCTGAGCGCGGCCAGCTCGTCTCGCGCCTCCCATAGCCGGAGGGCGGAGACGGCGGCGTCGAAAGAGTCCTCCCGCGAGGCGGCGGCCGCGCGCTGCCCGAGGTCCGCCGGCCAGTCGAGGACGTCGAGGTAAGCCCGGCACCAGGCAGCGCGCCGCTTCGGTCCCGGCCCGGACATCAACCGCGGGTAGATTTCGAGCACAGTGGCGCCGGTGGGTGCGTCGAACGGCCAGATCGCAAAACCGGCCGACCGGAGCTCGGTGAGAAAGGGCATCCCTCGGATCGAGCCCGTGCCCACCCCGCCTGCCCCCCCAACCTGGAACACCGATTTGGGCGCGGCGCCGCACTCGAGCTCTGTCCTCCGAAACTGAACCTCGTCGCCTCGTCGCCTGCCCGGCCTTCCCCAGAAAGGAGGCGGGCAGTCGGCCAGCCAGCCCTCGCCGCGGCGGTCCGCGACCAACCAGAACTCAGGCGCGGTTCGGCAGCCGCAATCGGCCAGGAACCAGGCCGGGACTGAGAAGCCGAAGTCAAGGCCCACGAGAAGAGGCACTCCGGCCTCCTTCCAGCCCAGCAGGGTGGCAAGGACGCCATTTCTTGTCATCCGGCCTTCCAGCCTGATCAGCGCGCCTTCCTCGACCGCCGCCAGCCAGATCTGGGAGCCGCCGCCGGACAGGCTTCCCGACCAGTCCACGGCGACAAATCGAAGGCGGGTGTCGACTGCTGGCATCGACCGGGACCCGAAAGCGACCTCAGCCCTCACCCCAGACCGAGCGGGCGACGCTGCCAACCAGCTCCAGCTTCGCCCGCTGCTCCTCCGCCGTGATCCAGTTGCCCTCCATCGTCGAGGCGAAGCCACATTGCGGGCTGAGCGCCAGCCGCTCCGGGGGCAGGAATTTGGTCGCCTCGTCGATCCGCGCCCTGAGCTCGGAGGCCGACTCCAGAGGGCGCCGCTTTGTCGTCACCAGGCCGAGGACGACCGTCCGGTCCTCGGGTACCTGGCGGAGCGGCTCGAAACCTCCTGAACGCTCGTCGTCGAACTCCAGGAGGAAGCGCTGGAAGAGTGTCTTCTGGCAGATCCGCGAGATGGGCTCGTAGTCGCCCTCGGCGTAAAACTTGCTCTGGTTGTTGCCACGACAGAGGTGGATCGCGATGGTCACCTCGGAAGGGCCCGAAATGATCGCGTGGTCCATCTCGATGCAGCGGTCGATGACCTCCTCGGGGTCGCTGCCGCGCTGCCGGTACCCCTCCCGGATCTGCGGGTCGAGCAGGGCGCGGTCGATCGCCTCGTCCTCCGCCTTCTTGAGCGCCGCCGGGCCGCTCTCGCCCGCTTCGCAGGCCCTCCGCGCCGAGACCAGCGCGGAGGGTCGGAGGAGGCTGCCGACGACGTCGGACCGGGCGATCACCCCGCCTATTCTGGTCGGCTCAAAGGGCCCCCATCCGGTTCTTGTTGGGGTTGCGCTCCACCTCGGCAAGGCTCTGACCGCAATTGGGGCCCGAAAGCGACCCACGGGGCCTGTTCGTGGGTTACGTTGCTCACGCGAAATCCGGAAAGGGGGTAGTTCAGATGGTGAGGTTATTTCAGCCCAGCTTCAGGCAGAGCGGCCAGGGCATGGTCGAGTACGCGCTCATTTTGGTCCTCGTCTCCATCGTCGTGATCGTCATTCTTCTGACCATGGGTGGCCAGATCGGCAACGTCTTCTCGAACGTCGTCACCGCCCTCAACGCCTGAGCTGACCCAAAGCCGGCGCGGCTCAGCGAGTCAGCGGATCTTGTAGGAGCGAGCCTCTTCCGGGTGCATCTTCTTGACGACGTCCGGGCGGTAGCGGCCGAGGAGGTAGCCGGTGGCGTTGAAGACGAGGTCCTTGAGCACAACGGCCGTGAGCAGGCACCCGGCGCCCAGCCCGCCGTAGACGAGCAGGCTGCCGCTCACCTGGCCACCCTGCGCAAAGGTGGCCGGGTAGGGCTGAGCGAGGCAGCCCCAGGCCGGCAGCACGGGCCCGATGCAATCGAGCCCGAGCACGCGGCGGGAAACCTGGTCGAAGAGGAAGATCAGCCCGACCAGAGAGGAGAAGACGATCAGCGTCCGCTTCATGCCTTGGCTAACGCTGGCGCTTCCGATTTCCACCGCGCCATCAATGCGCCGGCCGGGTCCTCGACCGCCGCGGGTCGCTGGTTGAAGCGGCGGGACCCGCGGGTAGGATTCAGAGATGGAGGTCCGTTGCACTCCGGAGCTGGCGGAGGCGATCGCGCGTGGACTCCCGCTGACCGTGGCGGGCCAGATTGCCCTGCCCCCGCCACTGGCCGGCATCGTGGTCATCGCGCGCGGCGGCCCGGTACCCGGCGGTCTCTCCCTGGCGGCGGTGCTGCAGCCGCGGGCGCTTCTTCGGGTGCCCGAGCTGATCGGCCTGCAGACGACCAGGCGGCGCAACGGCACCGTGGTGGAGGAGGCCTTCGCGGTCACGCCGGGCTTGCTGAACCAGCTGGTGGTATCCAGCGGCGCCTGGCCGCTGGTGGTGCCGCTGCTGAACCCCAGCACTCCGGCCTACCCGGTCCCCGACCTGGCCGCCGTGAAGCGCGGCCTCGACCTCTTCGCCACCGTCCTTGGCAACGTGGTGGCCGGCATCTACCAGGCCGCGGGTAAGGAGGCTCCGGCCGGGAGCTTGGTGCTGGCGCCGACCGGGCTTGGCGTGGAGACCGCGCTCGCCGGCCTGCGGCGGATCCGCAAGGGCTTCGCCGGCGTTGCCGCCCGGGTCCCCGGTCAGCAGCCGCCCGGCCGCGTTTACACGCCCCCGGCGGAGGGCGAGGACGAGGAAGAGGAGCGCGGGTTTGCCGACGTCGGCGGCCAGGCCGAGGCGGTGAGCCAGCTGGAAGCGGTCTGCCAGGCGATCAAGGACCCTCAGAGCTACCGGCGGTGGGGCGTCCGGCCGCCGCGTGGCGTGCTCCTCTACGGCCCGCCCGGCACCGGTAAGACGCTCCTCGCGCGCTGCCTCGCCCGGGAGTCGGGTGCGCGCTTCATCCACGTGCGCGCGACCGACGTCGTCTCCAAGTGGTACGGCGAAGCCGAGCGCAAGCTGCAGGAGGCCTTCGACTGGGCTAGGCGGGAGCAGCCCGCCGTCCTCTTCTTCGATGAGATCGACGCGCTGGGTCGCTCGCGCGATGATGCGCACGAGGCGACCCACCGGCTGGTCAGCACCTTCCTCGAGAACATGGACGGGCTGGAGGGGGTGGAGGGCGTCGTGGTACTGGCCGCCACCAACCGGCCGGAAGCGGTCGACGAGGCGCTGACCCGCCCCGGCCGCTTCGACCGCCTGGTCGAGGTGGGCCTGCCCGATCCCGCCGGGCGGCAGTCGATCTTTCGAGTCCACCTCGCCCGGGCCGACCGGCGCGCCGGTCGGCGCGTCTTCGAGGCGCTCGACGAGGGCGGCTGGGAGCGGTTGCTGCAAGCGACCGAAGGGCTGAGCGGCGCCGAGATCGCCGAGGCTGTGCGCCGGGCGCTGGAGGTTAAGGTCCGAGCGGGCGCAACGGTCGGCTCGATCAGCCAGGACGAGCTGCTGGCCGAGGCGATGTCGGTCGCGCGTCCCTGGTAGGCGAGGCCGCGATCAGCCGCCGGTAGGTCTCCGCCGCCGCCGTCGCCTCCCGCTTCAGAGACGGGTCGCCGTCGAGGTCGATGTGGTAAAGGCCGAAGTCGGTCTGGGGTTCGAAGGGCAGGCCCCACTCGCGGTTGGAGGTGATGCTCCAGCAGACGTAGGCGGCGATGTTGCAGCCGCTCTCTGCCGCGGCTTCCACCTCCCGCACATGGCTCTCCAGGTAGGCGGCCCGATCGACCCCGTCAGCGACTGTCACGCAGCCGTTCTCGACCACCACCAGTGGCAGGTGGTCGAAAAGGGCGGCGTAACGCCGCAGCATGTCGCCCAGAGCCGCCGGCCAGACCGGTGCGCGCTCGAAGTTCCCCATGCCGGCGTCGAGGAGGCGCTGGAAGCCTCCGATCTGGAAGCTCCGGATGCCCCAGTAGTAGTCGAAGCCGACGAAGTCCAGCTGGCCCTGGCAGTCGGCCGGGCAAAGGAAGTGGGCGAGCTTGCCCGCCATGCCGAGGTTCCACCAATCGGAGGCGAGGACGGTGGGCAGGAACGTCAGGATTCGTGCGAACGGGCCCAGCAGCCGACCCATCGCGAGCTTGCCCTGGGTCCGGCGGGCGATCCGGTGCCCGTGCCCCACCATCTCCTCGATCCGAGAGATGCGCGAAGCCCGCCAGTCGATCAGCCGTTGCACCCAGGCCGGCAGGCCCAGCACCAGCGGGTTGGCGCCGACCATGGCCTTCGGGTGCGCCTGCTTGATCGCCCGGCGGGCGTCGCGGTGGCCACGGAAGAGGTTGCGGATGAGCTTGGCGCAGCTCTCCATCTGGTCGTGGCTGGTGGCGAGGGCGGGAAGCCCGGGAGGCATCCGGTAGGTGTGTTGCCACCAGGGTTTGAGGTAACCGAAGACCAGCTCGCTCGGCTCGTTGAGCGTGATCCACCAAGCGACCTGTTGGCCGAGCGCCTCCACCACCTTCTCGGTGTAGACGCGAAAGCGGTGCGGGAAGTCCTCGGCGATCGGGTCGACATGGAGCGGCCAGACGTAATGGAGGAGGGTGACCATCGGCTCCATCCCGGCGGCTCGGATGCTGGCGACGACGTCGCGATAGTGGGCCAGCGCCTCGGGGTTGAAGACGCCCGGCTCGGGCTCGACCCGGGCCCAGCTGACGCTGAAGCGGAACATGGTGCAACCGAGGCCGGCGGCCAGGGTGACGTCCTCCTGGTAGCGGTTCCAGAAATCGGTCGCGCGTCCCCGCGCGGTCTGGCCGGCGTTGAGCTCCCAGCGGTCCCGGATGTCGGGATACCGGTCGTCGAATGCCTCGCACTGGTGATCTGCGGTGGCAACTCCGAAGTGCATCGCGTCATCATCCGGTAGCGAGCCCGTACTTTGCCACCCATCACCCCACCGCCCTGGCCGCCCCGCCCGACCCGCGCCGAGCTCGAAGGGGCACGCTCGCTGACGGTGCCGGATGTCATCGCTCCCGACCTCCGGGTGCTCTTCTGCGGGATCAACCCGGGTCTCTACACGGCGGCGACCGGCCACCACTTTGCCCGTCCGGGCAACCGCTTCTGGCCGGCTCTCCATCGTTCCGGCTTCACACCCCGACAGCTGCACCCCTGGGAGGAGGCGGAGCTGCTCGGGCTTGGTCTCGGAGTCACCAACCTGGTGCGTCGGACCACCGCGGTCGCTTCCGAGCTGTCGGCGGCTGAGCTCCGAGAGGGTGGTGCCGAACTGGTGGCAAAGCTCGAGCGATTCCGCCCCCGCTGGCTGGCCATGCTCGGCGTCGGCTCTTTCCGCTCCGCCTTCGGTCGCGTTGCCGCCGCCATCGGGCCCCAGGCGGAGCCGCTGGGGCCATCCCCGGTCTGGCTTCTGCCCAATCCGAGCGGCCTCAACGCCCATTACCAGCTCGACGCGCTGGCCGCCGAGTTCGCTCGGCTCAGGCTCGGAATCGGAACAGTTGTTTGAAAACGCCGATTCCTACTTATGCTGTGCCGATGCCAATCGCGACGACGCTGAATGACGTCCAAACCCGAGCCTGGGTTGGTCTGCTCCACGCCCATGCCACCGTGGTCAAGCAGCTCGATGCCGAGTTGCTGGCGGCGCACGGGCTCTCCATCTCCGCTTTTGAGGTGCTCTGGCGCGTCGCGGCGACCGAGCACGGGCGCCTGCGCATGACCGATCTTGCCGAGATCGTGCTGCTCAGCCCGAGCGGTCTCTCGCGCCTGGTCGACCGCCTCGAGAGCGAGGGCCTGATCGAGCGGATCGCCTGCCCGACCGACGGCCGGGCGATCAACGCCACCATCACCGACGCCGGGCGCGCCCGCCTGGCGCAGGCGGAGGGGACGCATTCCGAGGGCATTCGCCGCACTTTCCTGGCGCACTTCAGCGAAGCTGAGGTTGGCCAGTTGGGTGAGTTCTGGTTGAGGCTCGCGCCCCACTGCGGCTGACGGCCTCCGGGCTGGCGGCCGCCCTTTTGCTCGCCGCTGCTTGCGGCAACCAACCGGTCTTACCGCTGAGAGCGTCGTCGTATCCCTCAGAGTCCGCCTCACCCACCGCGGCCACGTTGCCCGACGCACCCCCGGACGACGCCCCGTGGCCTGCCTTCCTCCGCGGCGCGGCCCGGTTCGGGGTCGGTCCCACCAACCCGGCGTTGGACTCGGTCGAACGGAAGTGGTCGGTCCCGGTCGACGGCCTCCTCTACGCCGCGCCCCTGCTCGCCGCCGGTCGGGTCTTCGCGGCCACCGAGAGCGACACGGTCTACGCCTTCGACGCTGCGACCGGCGGACTGGCCTGGCAGAGGCACCTGGCGGACCCGATGCGGGGCTCTCAACTGCCGTGCGGCAACATCGACCCGACCGGCATCACCGGAACCCCGGTCATCGATCCCGCCGGCTCGACCCTCTACGTCGTCGCGTTTGCGCAGCCCGGCCGCCACCTGCTCTTCGCGCTTGACCTGGCGACCGGCGCGGTCCGCTGGCAGCGGGGGATCGACCCACCCTCGCTCCGCCCGCTGGTCCACCAGCAGCGCTCGGCACTCACCTTTTCAGGCGGCCGGGTCTACGTGCCCTTCGGCGGCCTCTTCGGCGACTGCGGCGACTACCGAGGCTGGGTGCTCGCATCCCCCGGCGACGGCCAGGGCGGCCTGCTCAGCTACCAGGTCAAGTCCTCTCGAGAAGGGGGTATCTGGGCCCCCGGGGGGGCGGTCACCGATCCCTCGGGGAACCTCTACGTCGCGGTCGGCAACGCCGAGGGCCAGGGCTTCAACTACGGCAACTCCGTGATCCGGCTGACCCCGGACCTGCAGGAGGCGGCTTACTGGGCGCCCTCCAACTGGGCCGCGCTGAACGCATCCGACACCGACGTCGGCTCGATCACGCCGGCGCTTCTCGAGGACGGCCTCCTCTTCCAGGCCGGCAAGGCGGGAACCGGCTACCTCGTCCGCTCCGATCGCCTCGGGGGCGTCGGGGGAGAGGTGTTCAGCGCGCCTGTCTGCAACGGTCTTGACTACGGCGCCGTCGCCTATGCCCCGCCTTTCCTCTACGTACCCTGTCGCAACGTCGGCGTCACCGCGCTGCGGGTCGGTGCCGACCGGTTCGACGTCGCCTGGAAGGTCGACGGCGGCGGTAACACCCCGGTCGTTGCCGGTGGCTGGCTCTGGACCATCGGGGGCCGCACCCTGTTCCAGGTCGCGCTCGACTCTGGTGCGATCAGGTCCCGGATCGCTCTCCCGGGCGCGGCGAGCTTCGCCACCATCGCCGCCGGCTACGGCCGGCTCTACGTCCCCGCCGGGAGCCAGCTACTGGCCCTGGGGCCGGCTCAGTCGTAAAGAAGCGCTCCCCACTGCTCGCTGTCGAGGTTGAGGTCCAGGTAGCGGAGCGGCCCGAACCCGCGCATGGTGAGGCCGAACCGCGATGGCAGCCGGGCGGCCGCTCGGCGGTCGACAAGGAACTTGGTGCCGTCCTTCATGATCGCTGTCGCGTGGTTGCCGATCCCGTCGCGGCCCGACTGCTCCCGAATTCGGACAGTGCACAGTCGCCCGCCGCCACAGCACCGCTTGAGGTCATAGGCAATGATCCGCGGGTCGCCGGAGGGATGCGAATCCAGCCATTCGCGCGCGCCGGCATCCGCCTCCACGTAAAACTCGGCCTGGGTCTGCACAGCTGAATTATCGGCCTTGTCCGCCGCCTGAACTGGAATCGCGTTCGCCGCCACAGGTTCACGGATGATGGAAACGTGTCCGATGCCTCGGAGGCCGTTGTGTACGACCTGGTCGTGATCGGAGGCGGGTCCGCCGGCCTGACCGCCGCGGGGTTCGCGGCGCGGGTCGGAGCCAAGGTGTTGTTGGCCGCCGAGCGACTTGGGGGCGACTGCACCTGGACCGGTTGCATCCCTTCCAAGGCCCTGATTCGCGCCGCCCGGCTTGCTCACGACGGCAGGCTTGCCGGG
>DIZV01000011.1:0-1777 GCA_002427995.1 Chloroflexi bacterium UBA6019 | reverse complement strand
GGCCCGGTTCGTTTCGTCGATGCCGAAACGGTCGAGACCGAAGATCGGCGGATCCGAGGTCGGAGCTTTGTCATCTGCACCGGCGCGACGCCCCATATCCCGCCCGTCCCGGGACTGGCGGGCGTCTCCTACCTCACCTACGAAAGCCTCTTCAACCTCGACCGCCTCCCGCCGAGCCTGGTCGTCGTCGGGGGCGGCGCGACCGGTGTGGAGATGGCACAGGCGTTTGTCCGGCTCGGAACCCAGGTCACCCTGATCGAGGGGCGCGCCTCGGTTCTTCCGGATGCGGATCCCGAAGCGTGCGCTGTGATCCAGCGGCAGCTCGAGGCAGAGGGAGTCGTCCTCCACCTGTCCAGTGCGGTGACGGGTGTCGCGGCGGTGGGGGCGCGAATCCGGACCGAGGTGGGGAGCAGCGGGGTCGACGCCGATGCCCTCCTCCTGGCGGTGGGACGCCGGCCGCGCGTCGCCGGCCTGGACCTGGATCGCGCCGATGTGGAGCTCGAGCGCGGCGCCGTCCGAGTGGACAAGCACCTGCGGACAACGAACGCTCGCATGTACGCGGCCGGAGACGTGACCGGCGGTCCGCAGTTCACTCACTACGCCGGCTGGCAGGGATTCGTCGCCGCTCGAAACGCGCTCCTTCCCGGTGCTCAGAAGGGTTTGCGAATGAACATCCCCTGGGCGGTATTCACAGATCCCGAGGTTGCCCAGGCCGGGCTCACCGAGGCCGAGGCGCGCGAGCAGCACGGCGACATCAAAGTGCATCGGATGAAGCTCGACCGGGTCGACCGGGCACAGACGGAGGATCAGCTCGACGGGTTCCTGAAGCTCGTCTTGAAGGCCGACGGCAAGCTCCTCGGGGCCACCGTCGTGTCGAGGGCCGCGGGCGAAACCATCAATGAGCTGGCGCTCGCCGTAGACCGCGGCCTGGCCGTATCAGACCTGGCTTCCACGATCCACGCTTACCCGACATTCGGCTTCGCAGTCCAGCAGTTGGCCGCGCAAGCCGCTTTCGAAGCCGCCGCTACCGGAGTCCGTGGCCGAGCTCTGAGAGCGCTGCGCCGGCTGGCCTGAACCCGGCCGCTCCTCCTTTGGGCGGGTCGCGCGGGCGTCGGTCGGTACTCGGCCCCACCCGGCCCGAGTCGCTAGCATGGGTTGCCGGATCGGGGAGTAGCGCAGCCCGGTAGCGCACTTGACTGGGGGTCAAGTGGTCGCAGGTTCAAATCCTGTCTCCCCGACCAAATCTCGATTTTGGCCCGATCCGAGCCCTGCGCGACCGCTCTTGAGTTCGAATCGCGGTCACCAGAGGAGTTCAAACGCCCTCCTGCCGGACCGTCCACTTTGTCCCCGCCGTTCGAACCCTCGATTCGTCGCAGCTTCTCGGCTTCGCCGGCGAGGACGTCGAACGGCTGCCGAAGACTCGCCGCGAGCCCGTTCTCAGTCCAGGACGACTCCGCGAGGAAGAACCGCAGGAGCTCGCGCTTCTCCAAGTCGTCCTCTTGCCCTCGGAACACAGCGCCTGCCTCGCTTGCCACCTCCAGAATTCGGGCTCCGTCGGCGATCTGGCCACGGTCGGCCTGCCGGTGCTCATGGATGGCCTCGGCTATACGGTCCTGCTCGTCTCTCCAGTCCGCCGCCATGCGGTCGAAGTAGGCGGCGGTGATCCGCCCGTCCAACTTGTCGAGATACATGGCGTCGAGGCGCTTCTGGATGACGTCGTACTCCGCCTCAAGCCGCGCGATGGCTTCATCGTGGAACTTCTTCTCGTCGACATCGC
>DIZV01000012.1:11134-14943 GCA_002427995.1 Chloroflexi bacterium UBA6019 | reverse complement strand
CGCCGGCGGCCCGGGCAGCGGACGCCGCTCTGGATGCAGCGGCAGAAGAGCGCCGACCTCCTCCAGGTTGCCGGCGGCCACCCCGACTTCCCGATCCTGATCGAGACCTACCGGGAGTGCCTGCGCGACGTCTTCGACCTCGCCGCGCTCTCCGGGCTGATGCGCGAGGTCCGCTCCCACCAGGTCCGGGCGGTCGTCGTCGACACCGATCGAGCGTCGCCCTTCGCCTCCGGCCTTCTTTTCGACTACATCGGCCAATACCTCTACGAAGGTGATGCCCCGCTCGCCGAGCGGCGCGCCCAGGCGTTGACCCTCGACCGCGAGCTGCTCGCCGAGCTGCTTGGCACCGACGAGCTCCGCGAGCTCCTCGACCCGGCGGCGATCGCGGCGATCGAGCTGGAGCTCCAGGGCCTGGCCGAGGGCCGCAAGCCGCGCGATCCCGACGAGGCGGCCGATCTCCTGCGAAGGCTGGGCGACCTGAGCGAATCGGAGGCGGCCGCCCGGGGGGTGCCCGCCGCCTGGCTGGCGAGCCTGGCCGGGGAGCGGCGGGCGCTCCTGGTGCGGGTGGCCGGTGAGGAGCGCTGGATCATCGTCGAGGACGCCGCCCGCTACCGGGACGCGCTCGGCGCCGCCCTGCCGGCTGGCCTGCCGGAGGTCTTCCTCGGGCCGGTGGTCGAGCCGCTGGTGACCCTCCTGCTCCGCTGGGCGCGGACCCACGTTCCCTTCGTGAGCTCCGAGCCCGCCGCCCGTTGGGGGCTCCCTGTCCGAGCCGTCGACCAGGCCCTGGCCCTCCTGGTCTCCCGCGGCGAGGTCCTCGGCGGCGAGTTCCGCCCCGGCTACGCCGGCCGCGAATACTGCCATCCCGAGGTTCTCCGGAGCCTCCGCCGGCGCTCTCTGGCCGCCCTCCGGCGGGAGGTCGAGCCGGTGCCGGTCGAGGTGCTCGCCCGCTTTCTGCCCGCCTGGCACGGGATCGGCGCCGAGGCCTCCGGCCTGGACCGGCTGGCCGACACGATCTTCATGCTCCAGGGGCTCGCGCTGCCGGCTTCGGTGATCGAGCGGGACGTGCTGAGCGCTCGCCTTCGGGAATACCGCCCGCGCCTGCTCGACGAGCTGGTCTCGATGGGCGAGGTGGTCTGGGTGGGCCGCGGGTCCCTTGGTGCGCAGGACGGCCGGGTTGCTCTCTACCTCCGGCGCGACGCCGGCCGGCTGGTGCCGGAGCCAGCCGACCCACCCGATGGCCAGCTCCAGGCGCGGATTCGCGAGCACCTGGAGCGGCGGGGCGCCTGCTTCTTCCAGGACCTCTACTCGGCGGCTGGCGGTGGCGACGTCGAGACGGTGCTGGACGCGCTCTGGGACCTGGTCTGGGCAGGGGAGGTGACCAACGACACCTTCGCCCCGCTCCGCCTCATCGGCGCCAGCGCCAGGAAGCGGCTGCGCGGCGCCCGGCTACCGCGGCTCAGCCCCCCGCGGGCGGCCGGTCGCTGGTCGCTGACCGCCGACCTCCGGGCGGGCGAATCCTCCCTGACCGAGCGGCTCCATGCCCTCGCCGGCGCGCTGCTCCAGCGGCACGGCGTCGTGACGCGCGAGGCCGTCCTCGCCGAGGGGACGCCCGGCGGCTTCTCCGGCGTCTACCCCGTGCTGCGGGCGATGGAGGAGTCGGGCCGGATCCGCCGCGGCTACTTCATCGACGGCCTGGGCGCCTCCCAGTTCGCACTGCCGGGAGCGGTCGACCGTCTCCGAGCTCTGCGCGAGCCCGATGCGAGGATCGTCGCCCTGGCAGCCACCGATCCTGCCAACCCCTACGGGGTGGTAATTCCCTGGCCCGCCTCGGCCGGCCGGCCGGCCCGGGCCGCCGGTGCCTACGTCGTGCTGGAGTCCGGCGAGCTGAAGGTCTTCCTCGAGCGGGGCGGCCGTTCCCTGCTCACCTTCGGCGCCGTCGACGTCGGCCACCTGGCGGCCCTTGCCCTGGTCGCCGGAGCGGCAGGCCGGGTCGAGCTTTTGAAAGTCGACGGCGCCGGCGTCCACGATTCGGGGCTCCTTCCCGCGCTGCGCGAGGCCGGATTCAAATCGAGCCCGCGCGGCATGGTCCTGCTCAGCGGCGCCCGCTTTGCCTGAGGGCGACACGGTCTGGCGGACGGCAAACGCCCTCCGCCCGAGATTGGTCGGCAAGCGCCTGCTCAAAGTCGGCCCGGATCGATTCAGCCGCCTTGCTGGCGCGACTGTGATCGCGATCGACACCAACGGGAAGCACCTGCTGATCCACCTCGACTCGGGGCTGGTCCTCCACACCCACCTCCGGATGACCGGCAGCTGGCACCTCTACCGCCCGGGCGAGGTTTGGCGCCGGCCGGAGCGGCAGGCGAAGCTGGTCCTGGCCACCGAAAGCACCGAGGCGGTGCTCTTCAACGCGCCGGTGGTCGAACTGCTCCGGGAGCGGGAGGCGACGCGGGTGCTGGCCCATCTCGGTCCCGACATCCTGGCGCCGGAGTTTGATCCGGATGAGGTCCTCCGCCGGGCCCGTGCCTCCGAGCGCCAGCCGCTGGGCGAGTTGCTGCTCGACCAGCGGGTTGCGGCCGGCATCGGCAACATCTACAAGTGCGAATCCCTCTGGCGGGTCCGCCTGGATCCCTGGCGACGAGCGGACGAGCTTTCCGACGAGGAGCTGGGCGCGGTGTTCGCGGATGCTCGAAAGCTTATGCAGGGGGCGCTCCGAGGGCGGGTGCCACACGCCGTGCACGGCCGGGCCGGACGGGGCTGCGCCCGCTGCAGCGACCGCGTCCGCTGCCTCAACCAGGGCCAGCCGCCGCGGCTGACCTATTGGTGCCCGACGTGCCAGCGGGCCCGGCTGCGATGATGCAGCGATGGCGGTGACCGCGGCGGGGGCGAGGCGGATCGAGGGGCTACCGAAGCTTCGGGGGGAGACCGTCTTCACCCAGGATCTGAAGCCCAACCGGTTGCTC
Source organism: Chloroflexi bacterium UBA6019 (assembly GCA_002427995.1). Lineage (GTDB taxonomy): Bacteria > Chloroflexota > Dormibacteria > Dormibacterales > Dormibacteraceae > UBA6019. The sequence goes on along the minus strand of DIZV01000012.1, from coordinate 11,983 downwards.
CACATCAAGCTCGTCCTGAGCTCCTACCCGAGCGCGCGCATAACCGCTGTCGACGCCTCAGAGGCGCTCGAAGTCCCCGGTGTCGTCGCGGTCGTCACCGGCCGCGACCTGGCCGCGGTCGACGTGGCTGGGCCCGACCAGCCGCTTGCCCGCGACAAGGTCTACTACGTCGGCCAGCCGATCGCCGCGGTGGCGGCGGAGACGGAGGCGGCGGCCGCTGACGGGGCGGCGCGGGTTGTCGTCGAGTACGAGGAGCTGCCCTCGGTCAACGATCCCTTCGACGCGATGAAGGAGGAGGCGCCCCGGGTCCTCGACGAGCGTTCGGAAGGCTTTGACGACGTCTCCATCCACGGCGGCGGGGACAGCGAGTCGGAGCCCGAGGTGAGGCCCCGCAACGTGAGCGGGGTCGCGCGGCAGAACCGGGGCGACATCGCCGCCGGCCTGGCCGAGGCCGAGGTCCTGGTCGAAGCCCGTTACGTGATGCCGGGCGCCCACCAGGGTTTCATCGAACCGCACGTCACCGTCGCGGCCCCCGAGCCGGGGGGCGTCGTCGCGATCTGGAGCCCCACCCAGGGCCACCGCTTCGTTCGCGATGAGGTGGCCAAGATCCTGAAGGTGCCGACCAGCAAGGTCCGGGTCGTCTCGATGCCGGTCGGCGGCGGCTTCGGCGGCAAGGTGGTCCTGCTCGAGCCGCTGGCCGCGCTGCTCGCGCTACGCCTCCACCGGCCGATCCAGCTCGCGCTCACCCGGAGCGAGGAGTTCCAGGTCGGCCGGCCGGCGCCCGCCAGCTACACCGACATCAAGCTCGGAGCCAGGCGGGACGGGACGCTGACCGCGCTCGAGATCGGC
>DIZV01000012.1:0-10974 GCA_002427995.1 Chloroflexi bacterium UBA6019 | reverse complement strand
ATGCTCTTCAACAGCGCCTACCTCGTGCCCAACTTCGCCTACACCGCTTACGAGGTCTCGACCAATAAGACGCCCGTCGACGCCTACCGCGCGCCGGGTGGCACCCAGGCCTTCTTCGCCCTCGAGTCGGCCCTCGACGAGCTGGCGACCGAGCTGGAGCTGGACCCGATCGAGCTGCGGCTGAAAAATGCCCGCCGGGAGGGCGAGAAGACGCCCAGCGGCGAACCCGACAAGATCGGGCTCATCGAAGTGCTCGAGGCCGCTCGCCGCCACCCTCTCTACACCGCCCCGCGGGAGCCGGGCGAGGGGCTCGGGGTCGCCGCCGGCGCCTGGGGCGGCGCCTTTGGCTCGGCGGCGGCGATGTGCCGGGTCGAGCCCGACGGTAGCCTCACCGTCCAGGTCGGCACGGTCGACATCAGTGGCTCCAGCACCGGCCTCGCCCTCCTCGCCTCGAAGGCGTTCGGCGTACCGCTGGAGAAGATCCAGATCGAGCTCGGCGACACGGCCAGCGCGCCCCAGGGGCCGGTCGCCGGCGGCAGCATCACCACCGGGACGGTCGGCTACGCGGTGGCCGCAGCCGCCGCCGACGCCAAGCGGCAGCTGTTCGAGATCGCCGCCGAGCAGCTGGAGGCGGCGCCGGAGGACCTCGAGATCGTCGACGGCTCCGTCCGCGTCAGGGGAGTGCCCGACCGCAAGCTGGCGATCGGCGAGCTGGCGATGGGGGGCAGTGCCTACCCGCCGGTGCTGGGCCAGGGTCGGACCCGGATCGACCGCCAATCGCCCGCCTTCACAGTGCACCTCTGCCGCGTCCGCGTCGACCGGGCCACCGGCGCTTACCGGGTGACGGCTTACGCCGCGATCCAGGACGTCGGCCGCGCGATCAACCCGCCCGAGGTGGTGGCGCAGATTCACGGCGGCGCCGTCCAGGGCCTCGGCCGGGCACTTGGCGAGCAGCTCGTCTACGACGCCGGCGGCCAGCTGCGCACGGGCAGCTTCCTCGACTACGAGCTTCCCACGGCCGACCAGGTTCCGGATATCGACGTCCAGATCATCGAGGTCCCGGCCTCGACCGGCATCGGCACCCGCGGTGTCGGCGAGCCGCCGGCGGTGCCCGGGCCGGCCGCGGTGGTCAACGCCATCGCCTCCGCGACGGGCGTCCGGATTCGGACAATCCCGATCGCTGCGCACCTCCTCCTCGACTGAGGTAACGATGCGGGCCATCGTCGCCACCCGGCTCGGCGGCCCGGAGGTGCTCGAGCTTCAGGAGGTTCCCCCGCCGGCAGCGGAGCCGGGAAGGGTGTTGATCCGGGTCCACCGGGCGGGCGTCAACTTCGCCGACCTCTCCTCGACCCTCGGCAGGTATGCGCAGGCGCCGCCGCCGCCCTTCATCCCCGGTCTCGAGGTGTCCGGCCACGACGTCGCGACCGGCCGGCCGGTCTTCGCCCTCGTCCCCAGCGGGGGCTACGCCGAGCTGGTCGCCGCGGACTTCGCCTGGAGTGCCGACGGCCTTGACCTCGATGCCGCGGCGGGGTACGCACTGACCGGCCTCACCGCGTTCTATGCGCTACGTCATGTCGGCCGGCTGCAGCCCGGCGAGACAGTCCTCGTCACCGCCGCCGCCGGCGGCGTTGGCAGCTCCGCCATCCAGGTCGCGCGGGCGCTCGGTGCGGGCCGCGTGGTCGCGGTGGCGAGCACCCCCGAGAAGCGGGCCCGTGCGGTCGAGCTGGGCGCCGATGTGGCCGTGGGCTACGAGGACCCGCTGCCGGGGCCGATCGACGTGATGGTCGACACGGTCGGCGGCGACGTCTTCACCCGCGCCCTGGAGTCGATGGCCCCGTTCGGGCGAATGGTCTGCATCGGCGCCAGCTCGGGCGAGGCGCAGCGGATCCCCGGCGTCGGCGACCTGCGCGTCCGCGGCGTCGGCGTTCTGCCCTTCAGCATGGGTGCGTTTCGGGCGCGCCACCCCGAGCAATTTCTGAAGACCAGCGCGGAGGGCATCGAGCTGATCCGCTCCGGCGCGCTCCGGCCGCCGGTGGGACAGGTACTGCCGCTGGCGGAGGCGGCCGAGGCGCACCGCCGGCTGGGAAGCCGGGCGACCACCGGCAAGCTGTTGCTGGCCGTCGGATAATCAAGCTCTTGCCCGAAAACGGCGTCTATCAGGTGCTGGACCCCTCCGGCCGGTTGCGGGAGGGCGCCAAGCCCGTGCTCGACGACGAGTTCGTCCTCGAAGGCCTCCGCTGGATGCTCCTGAGCCGGGCCTTTGACAGCAAGGCCACAGCCCTCCAGCGGCAGGGCCGCTTCGGGGTGTTCTCGCCGGTGATCGGGCAGGAGGCGTCCGTCGTGGGGTCCGCGATGGCCTTCGAGCCGCGCACCGACTGGCTGGTGCCGCAGTACCGCGAGCTGCCCGCCTACCTGATGTGGGGCTTCCCCCTCGTCAAGCACATCCTCAACCTGAGCGGCAACCCGGTCGCCGGCCGGATTCCCGACGACCTCAAGATGCTGCCGACCCAGGTTTCGCTCGCCGCCCAGCTGCCGCACGCCGTCGGCCTCGCCTGGGGTCTCCAGATCCAGGGCAAGGAGGGCGTGGTGGTCACCTACTTCGGCGAGGGCTCATCCTCCGAGGGCGACTTCCACGAGAGCTGCAACCTGGCCGGCGTCACCGGCGCGCCGATCGTCTTCTTCCTCCAGAACAACCAGTGGGCGATCTCCACTCCCCGCTCCTTCCAGAGCGCCGCCCGCTACTTCGCCGACCGCGCGGCCGGCTACGGCTTTCCCGGCCGCGTCGTCGATGGCAACGACCTGCTCGCCGTCTACGAGGTGACCAAGGAGGCGGTCGACCGCGCCCGGCGCGGCGAAGGGCCGACCCTCATCGAGTCGATCACCTACCGGATGTCCTTCCACAACACGACCGACAACCCGAGCCGCTACCAGGACCCGAAGGACCTCGAGGAGGCGCGCGCGCGTGACCCGATCGAGCGCATCGAGGCCTACCTCCGCGAGCGCGGCATGTGGAGCGACGAGAAGGCGAAGGAGTACAGGGCCGTCGCCGCCCAGGAGATCGAGGACGCGCTCGTCGAGGCCCAGCAGGCCCCCCGGCCCGAGCCGGCGCAGATCTTCGAGAACGTCTTCGCCGAGCTGACGCCCCGCCAGGCGGCCCAGCGCCGCGAGCTTTTGGGGGAGTAGTGGCGCAGCTGACGATCATCGAGGCGATCCGCGCAGCGATCCTCCACGAGATGGAGGAGGACGAGCGGGTGATGATCCTCGGCCTCGACGTCGGCCGGCTGGGCGGCGTCTTCCGGACCACCGATGGCCTGATCGAGAAGTTCGGTCGCAAGCGGGTCTTCGACACCCCGCTGGCGGAAGCGTCGATCATCGGGTCCAGCATCGGGCTTGCCATCTCGGGCCTCATCCCCGTCGCCGAGATCCAGTTCCTCGGCTTCACCCACCAGGCATTCCACCAACTTGGCCAGCAGCTGGGCCGCTACCGCTACCGCTCGCGCGGCCGCTTCCCGCTCCAGGTGACGGTCCGGGCGCCGATGGGGGGCGGCACCAAGACGCCCGAGTTCCACCCCGATGCGATCGAGGCCCAGTTCGTGCAGTCTCCGGCGATCAAGGTCGTGATGCCGAGCAACCCGTACGACGCCAAGGGGATGCTGATCGAAGCGATCCGAGACCCCGACCCAGTCCTCTTCATCGAACCGGAGCGGCTCTATCGGAAGGGCCGGGCGGAGGTGCCCGACGAGGCCTACACGGTGCCCTTCGGCAAGGCGCGGGTCGCCCGCGAGGGCGAGCACATCACCCTGATCGGGTGGAGCGCCGCGGTCGAGGTCTGCGAGCATGCCGCCGCCAAGCTGGCCGAGGAAGGCATCTCGGCCGAGGTGCTCGACCTCCGCTCCCTGGTGCCGCTTGACATCGAGTCGATGGTGGCCTCCGTCGTCAAGACCGGCCGCTGCGTCGTCGTCCACGAGGCGCCGCTCTCGGCAGGCTTCGGTGCCGAGGTGGTGGCGACCCTCCAGGAGGAGGCTTTCTACTCGCTCGACGCGCCGATCGCCCGGGTCGCCTCCTACGACACGCCCTACCCGCCGGCGACGATGGAGAACTTATGGCTGCCCTCCTCGGCCCGCGTCGTGAACGCTGCGCGGAAGACTGTCAATGCCTGAGAGAGCGCTGATCGCGGATCCTTACAGATTCTTCACAGATTCCTTCACGAGACGTTGAGGACCCTGCGCGTTACTGGTTCGGACATGTGGCGGGCGACCGGGCTGGCGATCTTACTCATCGGGATGGTGAGTTTCTCGGTGGGATTTGTCCTCGCCGATGTCCGCGCCTCGGGATCCGCGCCGAAGCCTGCCGCGAGCGTGAGACCGGTCGCCGAAATGAGCTCGGCAGCGGAAACCCCGGTCGCGCTGAAGCCGGTGGCAACCCTCGCGACGGCCCCGGCTCATCCCCCATTCGACGCCCTTGCCCAGAAGGTCAATGCGATCATCGCCGTCTCCGGCGGTCCGGTCGGCGTCAGCCTGGTCGAACTGGGCGGTCTGGCGCCGAGCACCTGGGACGCCGGCGGATCGACCCAGATCGACGCCGCGAGCACCTATAAGCTGCCGGCGCTGATCGAAGAGGCGCAGCTGGTCGCCCAGGGGAAACTGAACCCTGCCGGGAAGGTCTGCTTCACCGATGGCGACTGGGAGGACGGCTGGTTCGACGAGTACTCGGCCGGTCTCTGCTACACCCGTAACGAGCTCGCCCAGCGGGCAGGCATCTACTCCGACAACACGGCCGGGCACATGCTGGTCCGCGATCTCGGCGGGCCCGCCGCGTTGAATGTCTATGCGGCCTCGCTCGGGGCGCGGCACTCGAACTTCTTCGCCAGCAACCTGACGACCGCCGACGACCTCGCCCGGTTGATGACCGTCGAAGCGACCGGCGGCGCCGGCGGTGCCAACGCCCAGGCCTGGCTCTACCCGCAGCTGACCACCACTCGCTTTGAGGGCGGAATCCCAGCGGGCGTGCCGGCGGGCACCCTTGTCATCCACAAGACGGGAGAGCTCGCCCCCGTGGTCGACGATGCCGCGATCGTCAGCGGTGGAACCAGCGGCCCCTATGTGCTGGCCGTGATGACCGACGGGCCCGATGGGAACCTGGCCTGGCCCGTCATCGCCCAGATCTCGGCAGCCGTCTGGAGTTACGAAGCCGCCCGTTAACGCCCGGCGCTGTTCGGTACGGTTGGAAGGTGAACCTCGACGCCGATGCCAGGGCGTTGCTCAGCAGTGCTCGGATTGGCATGCTCGCCCTGAACGGTGGGCGCTACCCGCTGGTCAACCCGGCCGCCTTCCATTTCAGCGGCGGTTCGATCTGGCTGACCACCTCCCGCCACGCCGTCAAGGTCTCCCTGGCGCGCAAGCGGCCCGAATGCAGCTTCCTGGTCGATGGCGGCAGCCATTGCCTCCTGCTCGAGGGCGACGCTGAGATCTACGACCCCCGTTCCGCGCCCGGAGTGGTGCGGGCATTCCTCGGCGGACCCGAGCTCTACCTGAGTGTGGCGGGCTACGCGCTCAAGAATGCCGCCTTCATCGGTGGTTACCTGCGGGACCTGGCCGCGATTCCGGGCGAATGGTGGCCGCAGAACCGGGCCCTGGTCCGGCTCCGGATCTCTCGGGCCTGGTCGCTGCCCTCGGTCTCCTCGCCCCCGGCCGCGCCGGCGACCGTGCCCGGCGTGCCAGCCGGCGTGAGGCGGGCACTGACCCGCGTCCCGGTCGCATACGTCTGCACCCTGGTCGACGGGGTGCCGCTGATGGCACCGGCGATCTGGACGGCCAACGGCCACGTCTCGGTGGTGATCGGGGTCGCCGGCTTTCTCGGCATCGACCGGCGGGCGGTGGGCGGGCTCGCGATCGAGTCGCACCATGCCTACCGGGCGACGAGGATGATCGGCGCCTATCTCCGCGGCCGCTTCAGCGCGGACGCGGACGCCAAGCGGGAGGTCGCCGGCCGTTATGAGATGGACGTCCCCCCGAGCGGTCTCGGCCTCCACTTCGCGCCCGAGCGCGCAACCTGGTGGCGCGGGTTCACCCTCCAGACGGCGGACATCGAGCAGTCCGCCCCGCGCGCCGCGCGCCTCCAGCGGAGGGCCGATGCTGATTAAGCAGCCCTGGATTGGCGGTGGCAACCGCCGTTCGAATCCGCCTCCGAGGGGGATCTGAACTCGTTCGCGCAACGTTGGCGCGACGTAGCTGGGATGCTTCCCAGCCGATGGGGACTTGCCCTATGACTTGGCCCGTGACAATCTCATGGCTCTGATGGGGTCTGCTCCGGCGCGACCGAGCGAGGCCGCCGTCCAGGCCCGGATCTTTCGGGCGCTGCATGAGGTGGCGCTGGCGGCCAGCGGCGTCCTCGACCCGGCGGAGCTCTCGCGACTGGCGATCGATCACGCGCGCGACCTCGTCGGCGGCTGGAGTGCCACGCTGGTCTGGTTCGAGCCCGAAAACAAGGTCCGGGTGCTGGCCGACAACCACCCCGTAGCCTTCCCGGTCCAGGGGTTGCCGGCGGGCCAGGGCATGACCGGCCAGATCCGCGAGACCGGGGAGATGATCGTCGTCGACGACTACGCCACCTGGGAGCACGCCTATCAATGGGCAATCGACGGTGGGATCCGGAGCATGATCGGAATCCCGCTCAAGCTCCAGGATGAGGCGGTCGGCTGCCTTCTCGTCCGCTCCCGCGAGCGCGGCTTCTTCCTCGCCGAGCCTCGCAACGTGCTGACCCTGCTCGCCGCCCAGGTTGCGCCCGCCGTCCAGGCCGCCTTCCTCTCGGCCGAGCGAGAAAAGCAGGCCCGGCTCTTCAAGACCCTCCACGAGCTGGCAGTCGCCGCCGGTGGCATCCTCGACCCGCAGGAGCTGGCCCGGACCGCGGTCGAAGGTTGTCGCAACCTCCTCCAGGTCGACGGAACCGTGATCTTCCACTACGACCGCCTGAGTGGCAACCTGCAACCACTCCACGAGACGACACGGGAGGTCGTCGACCAGGTGGTCCGCCCCGGCGAGGGCGCAATCGGGCTCGCCTTCACCAACCGGCGCCCATACGCGGTCGAGGACTACGCCTCCTGGGAGCACCGGCTGCCGGGACCAAGCAACCGCGGCCTCGCCGCGGGCCTGAGCTACCCGCTGATCGCCGGCGACCGCGCGGTCGGCGTGATCGGCGTCTGGGACCGCACCCCGCGGGTGTGGTCAGAGAACGAGATCCAGATCCTCTCGCTGGTGGCCGCCCAGATCGGACCTGCGCTGCAGACGGCCGCCGCCGCCCGGGAGAGCGACGCCCAGGCGGGCACCTTCCGGGCGCTAAACGAGTTGGCCCTGGCCGCGGCGGGCGTACTCGAGCCGAACCAGCTGGCCCGGATCGCCGCCGAGAAGGCGCGTGACCTGCTCGGCTCGACCAGCTCGGGGCTGACCTGGTGGGACGACGAGAGCCAGGGTTTCAGGGTCCTTCACGACACCTCGAACCTCTTCCCCGATAACGCGATCATCAGCCTCGCCGAGGGCGGCGCCGGCGCGGTGGCCTTCGAGAGCGGGCGCCCGGTGGTGGTCCCCGACTACGACCAGGCCAAGCGGGTCGTGCGCCCTCAGGTTGGCCGGGTCAAGAGCGCCCTCGTCGTGCCCCTGCTGGTCCGCGACCGCCCGGCCGGCACCATCGCCGTAACCTCGGCCACCCGGCGCACGTACAGCGCTGATGACATTCAGCTCTTGACATTGCTGGCGGCGGTGGTGGCACCCTCGCTCGAGGCGGCCCGCCTCCATGCCGACCTGGTGGCGTCCACCCGGAGCACCCGGGCCATCTTCGACACCGCGCCGGTCGGCATCGCCAGACTCGACCTCGAGCTCCGCATCCTCGAGCTCAACCGGCGAGCCGAGGAGCTGACCGGCTACCGTGCGGGCGGCCTGGTCGGGAAGCCGGTCGCGCTGAGCCTGATCGGGGCCGAGGACCTCCCGGGCCAGGTCGCCGACCTCGTGGCCGGGCGCATCCAGCAGCTCCGCTTCGAGCGTTCGATCAGGCGCCGGGTGGGCGGGAGCTTTCTCGCCCAGGTCACCCTCACCGCCGTCCACAACCCCGCCGGCGACGCCGACTTCCTCTACGCGATCTTCGACGACATCACCGAGCGGAAGCGGTCCGAGGACGCGCTCCGGGAGAGCGAGGCGCGAAAGAGCGCGATCGTCGGATCGGCCCTCGACTGCATCATCGCCACCGACGGCCGCGGCCGGATCATCGAGTTCAACCCAGCCGCCGAGCGAACTTTCGGCCGGAGCCGCGAGGAGGTGCTCGGCAAGGAGATCTGGGCGACGGTCGCGCCCGAGCCCCTTCGCGCCGGCCAGGTGGCGAACATGCAGGCGATCCTGCGCAGCCGCGCCGACTGGGGAGGCCGCCGCTTCGAGTCGATCGGGCTGCGGTCGGACGGTGTCCAATTCCCGATCGAGGTCTCGGTGGCAGCCTTCCTCCAGGACGGCAAGCCAATGTTCTCGGCGTCGATCCGCGACCTCACAGAGCGCGTCCTGGCCGAGACCAGCCGGCAGGAGAGCGAGGCCAAGTCGCGGTTCGTCGCGGCCATGAGCCACGAGCTGCGGACCCCTCTCAACTCCATCCTCGGCTTTTCCCAGCTCCTCGCCGGCGCCGGCCCCGGCGCCTTGAACGAGCGCCAGCAGCGCTATGTCGGCCACATCGAGTCGAGCGGGCGCCACCTGCTGGCCCTGATCAACGACGTGCTCGACCTCAGCAAGGTGGAAGCCGGCCAGATGGAGGTTGACCTCGAGCCGATCGAGCTCCAGCCCCTGCTCGAGGAGGCGATCAACCAGCTTCGTCCGATGGCCGACGCGAAGCCGCTTGAGCTCCTGCTCGAGCAGGACAGTCCGATCTGGATCCGTGCCGACCGGCGCCGGTTCCTGCAGGTGATGCTGAACCTGCTCTCGAACGCGATCAAGTTCACCAACGCCGGCGGCCTCATCCGGGTACGCGCCGTCCGGGCCGGCCGGAGCGCCGAGGTCGCCGTCATCGACACCGGGATTGGCATCCATCCCGCCCAGCAGCAGCGGATCTTCGAGGAATTCACCCAGGTCGAGGGCAAGGGCGAGACCGCCGAGGGTACCGGGCTCGGACTCGCCCTCACCCGCCGCCTGTTGCAATTGATGCGCGGCAGCATCAGCCTTGCCAGCGTGGAGGGCAACGGCAGCACCTTCACCGTCACGATGCCCCGGATCCGGCCGGGCGAGGTGGCGGATGCGCGCCCGCTGCTGCTGGTGGTCCACGGTCCGGCGGAGGATCCCGCGTTGCTCTCACAGCTCGAGTCCGGCAACTATCGCGTGATGGCGACGGGCACCGCCCGGGAGGCGGCCGTGATCGCCCGCCGCCGGAGGCTGGCCGGCATCGTCCTCGGCGACTCGCTTTCCGAGTCGGACGAGGATTGGCTACGGGAGGCCCTCCGGGATCACCCGAGAACGCACGCATTGCCCATACTGTCAGCCGCAGTGGCCTTACACCCGGGAGTCCTGGTCCGTGACTGAACGGGTCAAGCGGGAGCAGGTGGTGTTGGTCGTCGACGATCACCCTCTCAATCTCGAACTGATCGAGGGGTGTCTGGCGGACGTTGACTGCCGCGTCATCACCGCCACCGACGGGATCGAAGCGCTGGAGCTGGTCAAGAAGGAATGCCCTGACCTCGTCCTGCTCGACGTGATGATGCCCCGGATGGACGGCTACGAGGTCTGCCAGCGGCTGAAGGAGTCCCCTGAGGGCAAGCTGCTCCCGGTTGTCATGGTCACCGCCCTCGGCCAGATCGCGGACCGCGTGCGCGGCCTCGAGGTGGGCGCCGACGACTTCATCGTCAAGCCGATCGAGCGGGTCGAGCTGGTGGCGCGAGTGCGCTCGCTGCTCAGGGTGAAGCAGCTCTACGACCGGCTCGACGACGCCCAGCGCACGATCTTTGCGCTCGCCCGGGCGGTCGAGGCCAAAGACCACTCGCTCGAGGACCACACCCGGCGGGTTGGGCTGAACGCGCGCCACGTCGGCGAGGCCCTGGGGCTCGACGAGGAGGCGGTCGACGACCTTCTCTGGGGCGGCGTCATCCATGACATCGGCAAGATCGGGATCCCCGACTCGATCCTCCTCAAGGCGGGGCCGCTGAACGTGGAGGAGTTCGAGACAATCAAGCGTCACGTCTTCATCGGCGAGGAGATCGCCGGGCCGCTGCGCTCGGCCCACGATCTGCTGCCGATCATCCGCCACCACCACGAGCGGGTCGACGGCAGCGGGTATCCGGACGGCCTGGCGGGGGACGCGATCCCGCTCCTGGCGCGGATCGTCGCCATCTGCGATGCCTACGACGCCCTCATCAGCGACCGGCCCTACCGACCCGGCCTGAGCCATTCGGAGGCGCTCGCCACCCTCGACCGGGGCGCCGGCACGCAGTGGGACGCCGACCTCGTCAAGGTCTTCCACACCATCGTCAACGATCTCGTCTCGGAGCCCGAAGCGGCCACTCGATAGCATTCCAGCCATGGCCCGACTGGGCGTGGTCGTCGTCCTCGTCCTGGCTCTCGAATGGGGCCGGGCGCTTCTCGAGCGAGCGACCGGGCCGGTCCCGACGATCGCCTTCGGCGGTCTCGCACTCGGCCTCTGCGCTCTCGGTTGGAAGCCGGAGGCACTCGGCCTCTCCCGCTCCAACCTGGGCCTGAAGCTGCTCGCGGGCGTTGCCCTCGGCGCCGTCCTGCTGCTGCCCGCGGCGGTGCGGTGGCATGGCGCTCCGGCGCTCCCGGCGCCGCTGGCCGTCTCGGCGATCGCCATCTCGGTCGGCGAGGAGCTCGCCTTTCGGGGCGCGCTCTACGCCGCCTTCGAGGCCGTTTGGGGCCCCCTGGCGGCGGTTCTCGGCAGCTCCGCTGTGTTCGCTCTCGGGCACGTGCTCTCCCACCCGCCGCTCTTCCTGCTGGCGGTGCT
>DIZV01000073.1:1405-3686 GCA_002427995.1 Chloroflexi bacterium UBA6019 | reverse complement strand
GTCCTGGTCCTCCTCTTCGGCGGTCTGGTGGACCTCACCCGCGCCACCCACTACGGCGACGTCCTCCAGGCCGCCGCCCGGGAGGGCGCGCGCTACGGCTCTGCCTACAGCGCCGGGTCGGCCGGGAACCCGACCCTGGATGACGCCGATATCAAGTCGATCGTCGACGCCCAGCTCCAGGCCGGCGGCCTTCGCGCATCGGTCCTGCAGAATCCGAGCACCGACTGCCCGGCGGTCGCCAACGGCAACAGCGTCCACAACCCTCCCTACGCGAACTCGGCGTTCCCGACCGTCGCCAACCAGCCCTGGCTCTACATCTGCTACGCCAACTCCAACCTCCAGGACTACCCGACGACCCCGGCCACAAACCTGGCCGGCCAGGACCTGAACGTGATCCTGCTGCTCGCCTACGGGCCCCTGACGGCCGCCGTCCCCACCCCGCTGGGAGCTAACTTCGGTCTCTCGGCGGCCGTCCACGCCCGGGTTCAGGGCGGGTGAGGTCCCGCCGCCGCGGGCAGCGCTCGCAGGCGATGACCGAGTTCGCCCTGGTGGCGCCGGTCCTGCTCCTCCTCACCTTCGGCATCATCGACTTCGGCCGAGCGCTCTACTTCTACGCGTTGGCCGGGAATGCCGCCCGGGAGTCGGCCCACACCGCCGCGCGAGCGTCATTGCCGATGCCTACAGACAGTGACGTCAGCAGCGCAGCCGCCACCGCCTTTCCGGGCGCCACCTTCAGCGTGCCGTCGCCAAACTGCGTCAACGGACCCGTCGCCACCGGCACTCCCGCGGCCGGGACAGCGTGGCTCTTCATCACCGACCCGAGCCCGGCCGTCGCGGGCGAGACGGCGCCCCCCGCCAACGCGCCCGGCGGCGAGGTCCCGGGTACCCCCGCCGGCTGCTCCCCGGTGGTCCCGGCGGTTGGCTTCCAAGTCCTCGAACTCACGATCATCTACAACTTCACCCCCGTCACGCCTCTGGTCAGCAACGTCATCGGCAACCATGTCGTCTTCACGCTCAAGGTCCTCGTGAGGACCGAGTACTGATGGCCACCCGCCGCCGGCGGCAGCGAGGCCAGGCGATCGTGCTGGTAGCGCTGATGATGACCGTGCTGGTGGGTTTCGTCGCCCTCGCCCTCGACAGCGCGCGCGCCTTCGACGGCCGCCGGGTCCTCCAGGATTCGGTTGACGCCGGCTCGGTGGCCGGCGCCGAGTCCTACCAGAACGGGGCCGGCTGGTCGGGTGCGGAGACGAACGCACTGCACCTCTTCGAGCTCGACAACGGGCTCTACTCCGGAGAGTCCTGCACCCCGAGCGTGTTCAGCGCCCCCACGCCGGGCGCCCCCGGAGCGCAGGTCGTGACCACCTGCACGATGGCCGGCGGAGCCGGCTACCTGCTGACCCTGAGCGTCGCCGACAACGGGCCCGGCGGGCAGACCTTCAGCCTCTCGGCGCAGCGCCCGCTGTCGCTGGCGCTGATGCAGGTTCTCGGCCAGTCGCCCACCATCACCATCATCGCGGCCGGCACCGCCACCGCGGCCGACCAGGCCCGCACGCCGGCCCTGGCCGCACTCGGCCAGGGCGGCTGCTTCGGGACCTCCGGCACGGCGCTCAACATCAGCTCCGGCGTCGTCAGCGTCCGGGGTGACATCGTCAGCAACGGCGCCTTCTCGATCGGCGGTCTCGGGTCCGTCAACGCCGCCGGCGACGTCCTGACCCGCTGCGGAGCCCCAACCGGTACCGGGACTCTCACCTATCAGTGCTGGCCCGGGGGCGCGACCCAACCCTGCATCGCGCCGGCGGTGCGCGGCACGCCCCGGAGCACGGCCTACCGCCTCGCCGACCCCGTATTCGTGGCTCCCTCCACCGCCAGCCTGCTACCCCAGGGCCTGCCGGGCTCCAACGTTGTGCTCTCGCCCGGGACCTACGCCGTGGACCCCCTTTTCGGCAACGCCGGGTCCTGCTACTTCCTTGCCGGCGGTGTCTACCAATGGCAGGGCGGCATGACGGTCAACAGCGGCGTCGTCAGCAACCAGCTCCGACCGCCGGACGAGCCGGCTTATAACGCCAACATGACGCGGTCTAACCTGGCTACACCCCCAGCCCCGCAGTTCTGGAGAGCCAGCGGCGCCAATTGCGATGGGGCGTTTGACCTGCAACCGATATCCACCCCGGGCGCGAACCTCGCCCACATTACGTACTCCATCGAAGTCACCGCCGTCCGCTTTGATAATTTCAATTCCGTTAGCTATCGACGGGAGAGCGCGCCATCGCTCTGTAGACAG
>DIZV01000073.1:0-1167 GCA_002427995.1 Chloroflexi bacterium UBA6019 | reverse complement strand
CTCTGCGCTGACCAACTGTCCAGACGTGACCGGCGCTTCGGGTTGCAGTCTCGGGTCGGAAAGCAAGCTGTTCGATAGCACCTTGATTCCTTCCACCATTTCGACCTGCACACTGCCACCCTCCGGTGCCTCCGGCTCATGTCCGCCATCGTCCGAGACGAAGCCATTCGGAACTGGTCTGCCTAATCAAAATGCCTTTAGGACCGATTCCCCGGGTGATCTTGCCAACGAGAACTACTGCGCCACCGCGGGTGGGGCGACCGCGACCTGCGCGGCGGCAGTGACGCCGGGTGCGGTCGAGATGTCTCTCATTAACAACTTTTGCCTGAACGTCACCGCCAACGGCGACGCCTTCCTCAGCAGCGGCTACCAGTACAACTGGATCCTCTACTACGAGCCGCCCACCACCACCTGCCAAAACAATCTCCAGGGCAAGGTGAACACGGCTCCGATCGGGATGAGCTACACCCCGGGAGCCGCCTTCCGGATCGTCGGCGGCGCCGCCACCGAGACCTCCGAGTTTGGCGGCATCATGGCGGATTCGATCCTGGTCCAGGGCGGCGCGCTGCCGCTCTTCTTCAACGCGAACTACTCGCCCCATCCCCCCGGGACGCGGCTCACCGGATAGAACGCGGGCTAGCGGGTCACCCGCAGGCTGTCGACGACCTTGCTGACGATGCTGTCGGCGTTGAGCGCCTCCGCGTCGCCGAAGTTCAGCCCGAGGCCGTAGGCGACGGCCTGCATCAGGAAGGAGCCGGCCCGGTAGGTGACGCCGAGCTGCGGGTGCTTCTGGGCCACCAGGAGGCCGGCGGTCGCGGCCCGGTTCAGGTCGCGGCTGGCGGTGGTCGAGCTGATCCGGGCCTCCCGGGCGTAGTCGCCGATCTTGATCTCGCTGCCGTTGAAGGCGGAGTTGATGGTCTCCGAGAGCCGCCGGTTGAGCCCGAGGTAGGCGACCAGCGTCTCGATCACGGCCTTGACCCTCCGCTTCGCATTGCCCGCCGTCGCGCGGACGTTGCCGCCGCCCCGGGGCGCCTGCCACTGGGGGATGAAGACCGGCTCCGAGCTGGCGGGCGCGACACCGGCGGCGCCGCCACCGCCGGCGACCGGGGCTGCCGCCGGACGTCCACCCACCGCCTCGCGGGCGGCCGTGATCAGGTCCCGGACGTC
>DIZV01000180.1:2665-2886 GCA_002427995.1 Chloroflexi bacterium UBA6019 | reverse complement strand
TCGAGGATCGCGATCTCGGGCTTGAGCACGGCCATCTGGAGGATCTCGACGCGCTTTTTCTCACCGCCTGAGAAGCCTTCGTTGATATAGCGGCTGAGGAAGCTCTTCTCGATCTTCAGGGTCTCAAGGAAGGGCTCGACGAGGGAGCGGAACTCCTTCGGTGAGACCGCCTTCGACTTGTCCTTGCCGTCGTAACCGCGATGCGCGTTGAGAGCGGTGCG
>DIZV01000180.1:479-2386 GCA_002427995.1 Chloroflexi bacterium UBA6019 | reverse complement strand
GTGTTCGACAGCGTCGACTTGCCGGAGCCGTTGGGGCCCATCACGGCGTGCACTTCGCCCTTGTCGATGCCGAGCGAGATGCCCTTCAGGATCTCCCGGTTGTCGACGCTCACGCGCAGGTCCTTGATCTCGAGGTCAGCCATGAATCATTCCTTTCCTGCCTTCTTGCATTGGTTACTTGGTCCTGATCACGTAGGTGCAGGCGGCGTCAGCGTTCGCCAGCCAGGTGGTTCGTTCGACCTCGGCTCCCAGCAGCCGCTCGTACATCGACTGCTCGCGGTGGCAGGGATGGCCGGTCTCGGCGGCGACGTCGCCGATCGGGCAGTTGCAGTGCCGGATCGCCAGGGTGCCGTCGGCATTTTCGATGACCTCGGTCATGTGACCCGTCGCGCCGGCGAGCTCGCCCAGCCGCCTCACCTTCTGCTCCAGGCTGAGGCCGGCCAGCTCGGCGGCCAGGGCTGCCTCGGTCCGTGCCGCGCGTTCAGTGAAGAAGCGCTCAAGCTGGGCGGCACCCATGAACTTCACCAGCTCTCCGGCGAGCTCGCGGTGCGCGTGCGGGAAGTGCTCGGCTGCGGCGGCCGTCAGCCGGTAGACATGCTCGGGCCGGCCCGGGCCCACATGCGACTCGTTGCCCTTCTCCACCAGCCCCTCACCGAGGAGCGCCTCAAGGTGCCGGAGGGCGCCCTGCTTGGAGACCTCGAGGTGAGCGGCGACGTCCGCGAGGGAGGCGTGGCCGCTTGCCTTCAGGAAGCTGAGGATCGTGTCCTTGCGCTTGTCCACGAACGGAATTCTACCCAGTTAATCAACACGGCCGTTGATAAACAGAATCGCTCGCAACCCGAATCCCGGCTGGAGGGTCGAAATGGAAGATCTGGTGACTCAGGTTCGCCTCCAGGTTCTGCGGCGGGCAATCGAGACCGGCGCCGTCCCCTCCGCCACCGAGGTCGCGACCCAGCTCGCCCTGCCCGAGACGGCGGTCGAGGCGGCCTTCCGGACCCTTGCCGAGACCCACGTCTACGTGCTCGAGCCCGGAGATCCGACGCGAATTCGGATGGCCAACCCCTTCTCAGCGGTGCCGACCGCCTTCGCCGTCACCGCCGGCGGGACGAGCTACTTCGGAAACTGCGTCTGGGACGCCCTCGGCATCGTGTCGCTGCTGGGCGGTGAGGGAGGCGTCAAGACCTCCTGCCCCGACTGCGGCGAGACCCTCGTGCTCCGGGTGTCGGAAGGGCGCCTGGTCGAGGCGGAGGGAGTCGTCCACTTCAGCGTGCCCGCCCGGCACTGGTGGGACGACATCCTCCACACCTGAGGCACGATGCTTCTCTTCCGGGGCGAAGAGCATGTCGAGCGCGCGGGCGAGCCGCGGGGCGGTTTTATGACACCGGACCAGATGTGGCGCCTGGCCGACACCTGGTATCGCGACCGGGCCGACCGCGGCTGGGCCCGGCGCAGCGCCGAGGAGGCGGAGGCGATCTTCGCCGAGATCGGCCTCAGCGGCGACTTCTGGAAGCTGCGCGCGTAGCTCGGGGCCAAACGCTTAAGCCGGTCCGATCGGCATTCGGAACGACAATGGTGAGGGAATGGCGGAAGACTTCACGACCCTCGCCGAGGCCGAGATCGCGGTCCGGATCCAGGCGCTCCGCGAGCGGATGCGCCCGGTCCAGCTCGATCTCGACCGACTCCGCGCTGAGCGCGACGTGCTCGCGACCGAGCTCCGGCGGCGCGAGCGGCTGGCCTCGATGAACGCGCGCCGGGACTTGAAGCAGGCGATGCGCTCGGGCGAGCTGGCGACCGTGGCCGACCTCGTAGCGGGCTCCCCGGGAGGCTCGCTGGAGGATTTCGTCTACAACCTGAAGACGGGCGGCGAGGTCCAGCTCGGCTTTCCGGGAGCCCGCTCCCAGACGATC
>DIZV01000180.1:0-210 GCA_002427995.1 Chloroflexi bacterium UBA6019 | reverse complement strand
GCCGGCTGGGAGCTGGGAGCGCCCGGCAAGCCCGGCGTCAGGGTCTATTTCCCCGGCACCAGGACCGAGCGGCTGGTGGCCGCCGAGGAGGTTTTCGCCCGGCCGCGGGCTTGACTCGGCGCGCCCGTGGCGGACAGGATGGGCGCTTCCAATGCCCGCGATCCCCGGTCTCGCCCCCCTCTCCATACTTCTGGCCACCCTGCTCCTCGG
>DIZV01000095.1:605-7129 GCA_002427995.1 Chloroflexi bacterium UBA6019 | reverse complement strand
AGATGTGTATAAAGAGACAGGTCAATGACCTTGCCAGCAGATAAACGGCGACGACGCCGAAGGTGTACTTGGTCGCCGCCGCGAGCCCCGCGGCAGCCCCGGCGACGGCCCAGCTGCGCCGGTCTCCGGCCCGCCCGCCGAGCCAGAGCGCGAGAGCCAGGAAGGCGGTGGCGGAGAGATCGACGCGGGCGAAGTGGGCGTTCTGCACGGCCAGCGGCGCGACCGCGAAGGCGGTTGCGGCGACCAGCCCCCCGAGCCGGCCGTAGGCGGCCCGCCCGGCCAGCCCGAGGAGGCCGGTCGCGGCCGCGAAGGCGAACGCGGAGACTGACCGCGCGACCAGGTACTCGAGCCCGGGGTCGACCCGGGTCGCCGGGCCGAGGTGGGCCGGTGCGGCGGCGCCGAGCAGCGATTCGGCGGCTGCGAAGAGATCGATGCCGAGCGGCGGGTAGACGTAGAAGAGCGGATCGAGGCTGTGGGCGACGGCCATCTGCACCGAGCGGCCGACCAACAGCTCCTCGTCCGGCCGGAAATTGAAGGGAAGGCCGAAGCCGATCCCCCAGGCGGCCAGCACCGCGGCGGCCAGCACCGGTCCCGCGAGGGCCGCGGCACGCCACCAGCGGGCGTGCCGCGGGCTCATTTGCGAAGCGTCTGAAACGCCGCCTGCCCGGTCCGCATCCAGCCCGGGGAGGCGAGCCAGTCCTCGACTCCCCAGAGCAGGACCGCCCCGACGCCGGTCCCCGAGTACTGCTGCGCACTCTCCAGCAGGTCCTCCTGGCGGAAGCCGGGATCGCCGTTCCAGGTCGACCCCTGCATCTCGGTGATCCAGACCTCCTTGCCGCTCAGCAGTGCCTCGTCGGCCCAGTAGGTGAGGGTCGCCGCCTTCCAGCCGATCCGTTCGGTCACGCTGGCTTCCTCGAGCGGGGTGGACGGCGTGTCGACGTAGACGTCGAGCCCGAGGATGTCGGCCAGGTCGAGGGCCGGTCGGGGGTGCCCAGCCGGTTTGGGGCCGGGCAGGAGCTGGAAGAACCAGGCCAGGCCGCCGGTCGCCTCGAGGTCGAGGGAGACGCTGGCCGAGTTGTAGGTGGTGACGATCACCTGGTGGACGGGGTCGATCGCCTTCAGCAGGGCGACCTCGCCGGCGACCTGGCTACCGTCGATCGCCACCTCGCCGAGCAGCTGGTTGGTGCTGTCGAGCGGCTCGTTCTCGACCTGCCAGGCGTAGAGGAGGGGGCTGACCGCATAGCGCCGGATGGAGGCGTCGAGGTAGGCGAGGTAGGCGGAGGAGGAGGTGATCCGCGCCAGGTCGAGGCCCGCCGAGGTGTCGACCCAGGATGGTAGATGGATCTCCGGCCAGGCCAGGTTGCGGACCCCCGCGACGAGGATGACCTGGGCGTGGTGGCGGCGAGAGTTGTACTGGTGGATGGTCTGCAGCAGGCCGTCGACGGCGGTGAAGTCGAGCGAACCGCTGACCGGCGCGACCGAGTCCCAGTAGATCGGGATCCGGACCAGGTCCGGGTGCAGCCGGCGGAGCAGCTCGGCGAGCGCTGCCTTCGGCTCGAAGCCGGCGGCGAGGGCCCGGTCGGAGATGAAGGTGAAGCCGACCAGCGGCCGCGCCGTCCGGGCGGGGACGGTGAAGGGCGGCTGGCTGGCTCCGACGGTGAGGAGGATCAGCAGCAGGGGCAGGAGGCGGATACCCGGACTGGCCCTCATCTGCTTGGCAAGGAAAAGTAACGCATCAGCCGGATCCGTGAATGAACGAAGGAAATGCGTAGGCTCCAACCGATGCAGCCGTCGAGCGCGTGGTCACCGCCCGGCCGCCGTGCCGGAGTGCTCCTGGCGCTTCTCGGCGCGGCCCTGTTCGGCGTCGGTTTGGGCCTCCACCCGATCGGTCGCGACGAGGCTGTCAGCGTGCTGCTGGTGCGCCACCCGGTGGCCCAGATCCTCCAGTTACTGGCGGCCCACGAGGTCCATCCCGCCGGTTACTTCCTGCTGCTCTGGGCCTGGCCCCATTCGACACCGGTCGAGGCGCGGCTGCTGAGCTGGCTGCCGGCTGTCGCCTGTGTCCCCCTCGGCTGGCTGGCCAGCCACCGCCTCGGCCTTCGCCGGCCCTGGCTGGCGGGCCTGCTGCTGGCCACCTCACCCTTCCTTGCCTACGAGTCGGGCGAGGCCCGGATGTACACCTGGCTCGCCCTCTTCGGAGCCGCCTCCCTGCTCGCCGCGGCCAGCCTGCCGGACCGGCCGCGGCTGCGCTGGGGCGTCGGCCTCGGGGTCCTCCTCGCCGCCGGCGTCTACATCCAGTATTTCGCCGCCTTCACCGGCCTCGGCCTGGTCCTCTTCCTCCTCGCCCGCCGCCACTACCGGGTCGCCGCGGTCGCGGTTGCGGTCGCGGGCCTGCTCTTCCTGCCCGGCCTGGCGCTCCTCCTCCAGCAGCTACCGGTGTTCCTGCGCTACCCGGACCAGTCCTGGCAGGAGCGGCTGACGACCCACGAGCTGTACTCGATCTCGGGCCTGCTCTTCGGCGGCGCGGAGTACGACCCCTGGGGCCGGCGCGCCAGCCTGCTGCTCGCTCTTCCCGCTCTGTACGGGGTGCTCCGCGCTCCGCGCCGGGTCCAGCTCCTGCTCGCGTGCAGCGCCGGTCTGCCCCTTCTGGTCGGCGTCTTCAGCGCCACGCTGAGCGCCCGCTACCTGTCGCCGGCGGTGCCCGCGCTGCTGCTCTCGCTGGCGGTGGCGATCGACTCGCTGCCGCGCCTGGCGGCGCTCCCCGCCGCGGCTGCCGCGGTCCTCGTCTCGCTCGGCCTGGCCGCCTATGCGGACCTCCGTTACGACACTCTCAAGCCGCCAACTCCAGAGCTGCTCGCCGCGGCCCGGGCGGCCGGCGCCGAGTACGTGGTCGGGCACCGGCATTTCGCCCCCCAGGCGGCCTATTACGCCCCCGGCGGCGAGGCGTTCGCCTTCCTGCCCCCCGCGGTCGACCACATCGGGCTCTGGGCGCTGCCGCCGGGTCTCGCCTACCCACCCGCACCCGGCCGTCCGGTGCTGGCGGTCGACTACTGCGACCAGCCGCCGCCGATTCCGGCCGGCTACCGGGTCACCCGCACCTGGAGCAACCCGGGCGCCGACTTCTGCGCCTGGCTCGCGGGACCCTAGGCGGTCGGGTTCTCGAACGCGCCCACGACCGGCGCGTCGAGGAAGAGGGACTCCTGCGGGATGACCTTGAAGGAACCCTTCTCGTGGGCCTCCAGGACGGCGTCGGCGACCGCCGGGTGGAAGTGGGTGCCGCGACACTTGGCGATCTCGCCGAGGGCGACCTCGATCGGCATCCCCTTGCGGTAGGGCCGATCCGAGGTCATGGCGTCGAAGGCGTCCGCCGTCGCGACGATCCAGGCGATGAGCGCGAGCTCGTCGCCCTTCTTGCCGTCGGGGTAGCCCCTGCCGTCGTAGCGCTCGTGGTGGGAGCGGACGATCACCAGCTCGTCGGTCAGCATGTGCAGGTTCTTCAGCACGTCGTAGCCGACCACGGGGTGCCGCTTCAGGATGTCGAACTCCTCCTCTGTCAGCTTGCCCGGCTTGCCGAGGATGGCGTCGGGGACGTTGATCTTGCCGATGTCGTGGAGCAGCCCACCCTGCTCGAGCCGCTTCCAGGCGCCCTCGTCTTCGGGGGCGTACTTCATCTCTCGGGCGATCGTCAGCGAGTACTGGGTGACCCGGCTCGAGTGGCCGGCGGTGTAGCGGTCCTTGGCGTCGACGAGCTGCGCCATCGCCTTGAGCGACTCGAGGACGACCAGCTCGCGCTCCCGGAAGAGGCGCGCGTTGTCGATCGCAACCGACGCCTGGGCGCCGAGCTCGGTGGCAACCCGCTGGTGGTCCTCGCTGAAAGGCTTGCCCTGGACGTAGTTGGCGAGGAAGAGGACGCCGATCGGCTCGGTCCGCAGCATCAGGGGCACGCAGAGCACCGCTCGGGGATCGAGGGGGCCGGACGCGGCGCCGGGTTTGTCGGTGTAGTGCATGAAGGGCTTTCCGGTCCCGAAAACTTCCTGGCAGATCTCGCCGCCGAGGTCGAGGGCGAGCCGCTGCCCGGTGTCGATGTCGGTGCCGTTGGCGGCCCGGACGACGAGCTTTTTCTCCTCCTCCAGGGCGAGGACCCCGATCTGGGCCTCGGCAGCCTTGGCGACCGAGGCGAGGACCTGGTGGAGGACCTCGTTGATCTCCAGGGTGGAGGTGACCGCGGTCAGCCCGTCCATCAGGTTGCCGAGCTCCCAGATCATCTTCTTGCTGGAGTCGAAGAGCTCGGCGTTGTTGAGCGCGACGACGACCTGGTTGGCCAGGGTGGAGAGGACCCGGGTGTCGTCCTGGCTCCACTCGTGCTTCTGGGGGCTGAAGACGGAGAGGGTTCCCCAGAGCGAGTCCTGGCTCTGGATGGGAACGCAGAGCGCTCCGTGAAGGCCGGCGCCGGCGAGGTCGGGCGGCGAGGCCATGTCGAAGGAGTCGGCGACGTCGGGGATCGCCAGCGGCTGCCGGCTGAGCGCCACCGCGCCGATCACGCCCTGGCCGTTGCTGATCTCGGTGCCAACCAGGCTGGGAGGGAAGCCGAGGACGGCGATGACGCGGTTGCGGCCCTCGCCCGAAGCCTGGGTCAGGAGGGCGTGGGTGCCGCTGCCGAGCCGCGCGGCGACCTCGAGCGTCTTCTGCTCCAGCGCCGCGGTTCCCTGGGTGGTGGTGGTCAGGGCCTGGGAGATCTCGCTCAGGGAGTCGAGGGCCGAGGTGACCTTGACCGCCTGCCCGGAGACCTTCTGCAGGATCCGCGAGTTCTCCACCGCGACGCCGGCGATGGCGCCCAGCTCCTGGAGGGCGGGGATGTCCTTGTCCCCGAAGCCCATGCCGCCGGCGCGGCCGAGGCAGAGAGCCCCGAAGACGCCGTCACGGCCCGTGATCGGCGCCAGGGCCTCGGCCACCTGGGTGGCCTCCGAGCCGGGGTTGACGCCACTGAAGAGCCCATCGGCGCGGGTGAGGAGACGGCGGATCACGGTCTTGCCCTCGTCCTTCACCTCGGCCAGCGGGCTCCCGGCGAGCGTCGAACCGACCGGAGAGCCCCCGACCATCAGGTAGGTGCCGTTGGGCTCGAAAGTCGCCACCCGGGCCGAGTCGTACGGCACCAGCTCCCGGGCCCGTTCGACGACCAGCCGCATGACGTCCTCGAAGGCAAGGCCTGAGGCCTGTTTGGCGATGTCGTTGAGGATCGAGTACCGGTTCAGCTCCTCCTTGGTCTGGGAGACGGCGCTCTGGCTGCCGAAGTGGATCGCCGCCCGGATCGCGAGCGTCTGGGCGAGCCGCCGGTCGTCAGGGTCGAAGCCTCGGTTCTTGTTCCCGACGACCAGAAAACCGCCCAGCCGGCCTGCCATCAGCATCGGCTCGACGAGTACGTTCTGGAGCTTCAGCCCGGGGGTGAAGAGGCGGGCGACGTGGGAGAGTCGGTCGCGATCCTCGGCGTAGAACTCCTGGTTGGCGGCGAGCGGGTCGACCAGCGGGTCGCCGCCCTCCTGCCGCGGGATGAGGGGCTGGGGCCGCCCGGTGTTGAAGCCGGCGCCGGGAAGCTGGGGCAGGAACTGGCGGCCGTCGGCGGCGGCCAGGTAGTAGGCGCAGAACTCGGCGCCGACCTGTCGGGCCGTGCTCGCCGAGAGGGCGGCGAGGTCGGCGTAGTTGAGGCTCGGGTCCTCGGTGGCCGCCAGGAACATCCGGTGCTGCTCCTGGAGCTGGCCGTTGAGCGCCTCCACCTCGCGCACCCGGTTGCGCATCTGCTCGGTGACCAGCTCGTAGGCGATCGCGCTGAGGACCCCGCCGAGGAGGACCAGGAGCAGGCCCAGGGTGTTGATGGCGAAAAAGGCGACCGGGGCGAAGTGGACCTCCACCGCGGTGAAGGCGATCGCCAGCAGGCCGAGGCTGACAGCGATCTTCCACTGCCGGTAGAGGAGGCCGGCCGCCCACGCCGCGATGCCGGCCAGGATCGCCAGCAGGGCGGTCTCGCCCCGGTATCCCTGAATGTTGAAGCTGGCCCCCGCGAGGATGGCCAGGCCGGCTCCTGCGAAGAGGGCAAGCTGAAGGCTGAGCCCTCGACCCCTCATGGCGGCGCCAATTCTACCGGCGCCCTTCTGAATTGGCCACCGAATCCGTGGGTAAGCTTTCACTCGTGGCCGGGAGCACCGTGCGGTGACAGTCTCCGAGCTGCTCCGGGTCGCCCAGCACCTGCCCCCCGAAGACCGCGAGCTGGTCGAGAAGGCCTACCTGCGGGCCGCCGCGGCCCACACCGGGCAGCGCCGCCTCTCGGGGGAGGAGTACGTCAACCATCCGCTCCAGGTCGCCGGCATTTTGGCCGAGCTCCACCTCGACGCCGCCACCATCATCGCCGCGATCCTGCACGACACGGTCGAGGACACCGAGCTGACCGCCAAGGAGCTCACGGTCGAGTTCGGGCCCGAGGTGGCCAAGCTGGTCGAGGGCGTCACCAAGCTGGGCCGGATCTCGATCCG
>DIZV01000095.1:0-431 GCA_002427995.1 Chloroflexi bacterium UBA6019 | reverse complement strand
GAGCTCGAGGACCTCGCCTTCCGCTACCTCCAGCCGGACGACTACAAGGACGTGGTCAAGCGCATCAACCGGCAGCGGAAGGACCGCGAGACGCTCGTCTCGGACCTGCGCGAGATCCTCGCCGTCGAGCTCGAGAAGATCGAGATCGATGCCGACATCTCCGGCCGCCCCAAGCACGCCTACTCGATCTGGCAGAAGATGGATCGCGACCTCAAGGACTTCGCCGAGATCTACGACCTGCTCGCGATCCGGGTCCTGGTCAACTCGGTCAAGGACTGCTACGGCGTGCTGGGTGTCGTCCACTCGCTCTGGAAGCCGATGCCGGGGCGGTTCAAGGACTACATCGCGATGCCCAAGTCGAACGGCTACCAGTCGCTCCACACGACCGTCATCTCCCATTCCGGAGATCCGATCGAGATCCAGATCCGGAC
>DIZV01000107.1:10170-11412 GCA_002427995.1 Chloroflexi bacterium UBA6019 | reverse complement strand
CGCTTCTTCAACTGCGGCCAGGCCTGCCTGGCGACCAAGCGGATCTACGTCGAGGAGTCGGTCTACGACGCCTTCCTCGAGAAGATCGCCGCGCAGGCGGCCAAGATGAAGCCGGGCAACGGGCTCGACCCCGCCAGCCGGATGGGCCCGATGCACACCTCCACCCAGCGCGCGGAGGTCGAGGCGCAGGTCAAGGACGCCCTCGACCGGGGCGCCCGGGTCGTCCATGGAGGCGGGCGGCCGGAGGGCGAGGGCTTCGACCGGGGCAATTTCCTGAACGCGGTCGTGCTGGCCGACGTGCCGCCGGGCAGCCGGATGCTGACCGAGGAGGTCTTCGGTCCCGCCCTGCCGGTCGTGAAGGTGAAGGACCTGGACGAGGCGATCCGCCTCGCCAACGACTCGCCCTTCGGCCTCGGCTCCTCGATCTGGACCGGCAGCATGGCCGCCGCGTTCCGAGCGATCAATGAGCTGGAGGCGGGCTACACCTGGGTCAACTCGGTCCAGATCGCCTATGACGAGCTGCCCTTCGGCGGCACCAAGCAGTCGGGCTTCGGCAAAGAGCACGGAGTCGAGGCCTACCACGAGTACACCGAGATGAAGTCGGTCGTGATCGGGGGATTGACGTAGCCCTGCGCTAGACTGCGCCGCGAATTGCGGCGACTGGTCCTGCTGGCGGTGCTGTCGATCCTGCCGCTGGCGGGATGCTCGCTGGCGGCCAGCCCCCCGACCCCCAAGCCGGTGCCGACGATCCGAACCGAGGGCCAGGACGTCAAGTGCGCCGGCGGCGACCATGGCATCGAGGAGGTGCAGTTCGGCTGGTCCTGGTGTTACCCCTCGACCTGGAAGTTCCAGGAGCGGCTCCAGCCGACCAGTGCCCCGGCGGGGGTCGACGCCACGTTCGACATCGTCAACGACGTCCCCTCCGGCCAGGCCGGGAGCGGCGACTTCGGCTTCCTCATCGTCGGCACCTACCAGATCGGGGGCGCGGCCGATCTCAAGGCTTGGGTGAGCACCAACATCGGCGCCGGCGAGCAGCTGACGCCGATCAGCTGGGGGAACTCGAGGGATGCCGAGCAGGACGCCCGGGGCCGGCGTTTCGCGCTCACCGACAGCCACGTGGTCGAGATGGACGTCCGGGGCGACGCCATCGCGGCGGAGATGGCCAAGCGCCTGGCCAGTTGGAAATTCAACTAAAGAAGCAAGGGGGGAGCAAGCTCCCCCCTTCCAAAACCCCCCTCGCGG
>DIZV01000107.1:0-10081 GCA_002427995.1 Chloroflexi bacterium UBA6019 | reverse complement strand
AAACCCCCCTCGCGGCGCGACGCTTAGTGTCGTGAGGCGGGACTCAAACGGCCGGGCGACATCCCGCTGCGCGGGAACCCAACGACCCGGCCTAGGCGCCTCGTATCCAGCTGCCTAGGCCGGTCTTTTAAATAGGGTCTGGAACTTGATCGCCAGGCCCATGTCGCCCTTGATCTTGAGCTTGCCCTGCATGAAGGCGGCGGTCCCGTCCATCTGGCCGAGCGCGATCTTGACGTAGTCGCCGGCGTCGGCGAGCAGGGTCAGGTTGGGGTTCTCAGCCTCGCCCTTGCCGGCCTCGGCGGTGCCATCGTGGATCTTGATCCACCACTTGCCGCCGTTGTCCCCGCTGAGGTCGAACTGGACCGTCGCGTTGGTCGTCCCGGCCTTGGCGCTATCCAGGTGCTGCGGCATCTGCTCGATGACCATGTCGGGAGTGACCTGGTCGGCTGACATCTCTTGGGACATTTATTACCTCCTGAGTTCTGGAGCCCATTGCCGCCCTGCGTCATGGACCTGATTCCCATAGTAGCGGCGGGTAGACTCTGGCTAGCAGTGGGGGCGACCGAGGCGGCTGACTTGCGGCTCACCCAGATCGCCCCCGGGATCCACGAGATCCGCCTCCCCATCCCCTGGGAGGAGGAGATCGTCAACTGCTTCCTCTTCTCGCGAGGTTCCCAGGTCGACCTCCTCGACTGCGGCATCCAGACCGACGCGTCGGTCGCCGCCGTCCTCGCCGCGATCGAGGAGGTCGGGGGTCCGGGCGCCACCCTCCGGCGACTCGTCATCACCCACATCCACCCCGACCACTTCGGGGCCGCCGGCGCGCTCAAGGAGCGCACCGGGGTCGAGCTCTTCATGCACCGACTCGAGGTTCCGATGGTGCATCCCCGCTACCTGGAGCTGGAGCAGCTGGTGGCCGAGGTCGGCCACAACCTGCGGCTGAACGGGGTGCCGGAACCGGACGTCAGCGCGCTCCAGAACGCCTCCCGGGCAATGCGGGAGTTCGTTCGCCCGGGCGAGCCGGACGTCCAGCTCGACGGTGCCGAGACGCTCGAGCTGGGCGGCCGCCGGCTGCGGGTCGAATGGACACCGGGCCACTCTCCCGGACACATCTGCCTGTTCGATCTCGACGATCGGCTGCTCTTCGCCGGCGATCAGATCCTGCCCGACATCAGCACCAACATCGCGCTCCACCCGCAGAGCACGCCGAACCCGTTGGGCGAGTTCCTGGAGTCACTCGACCGACTTCTCGCGCTCGACCCGGCGCTGGTTCTGCCCTCCCACGGTCGGCCCTTCGTGGACGCGGCCACCCGGGTCGCGCGGCTCCACGCCCACCATCAGCGCCGCCTCGACCAGATCGAGGCGCTGCTGGGCGAGGAGGAGCTCAGCGGCTGGGAGGTGGCGATCCGGATCTGGGGTGAGCGGACGAACGTCTGGGACAAGCGGATGGCGCTCCAGGAGGGCCTGGCGCATCTCCAGCTGCTGGCGGTCGAGCGGCGCGTGACCAAGCTGGCCGACTCCGGCGGTGTCCGCTGGAGGCGGAGCCAGGCGGAGCCGACCGGCTAGCGGGAGGAGGAGGCGGTGAACCCGGTCCAGATCCCGAGGGGAAAGATCTCCGCCGGATAGGCCGCCACCCCGACCGTTCCCGGCCCGGCGTGGGTGCCGACCGCCGGACCGAGCGGCTGAATGACGAGCGATCTGGCGACCCCCTGGAGCTCTTGCGCCAGCGCCTGGGCGGCGGGCTCCGCGGCGGCATGGCCGATGACGAGGCAGAGGCCACCCCCGCGGTCGACCGAGCGCGCCAACTCGATCAGCCGGCCGATCGCCCGGTCGTGCGTCCGCACCCGCTCCAGCGGCACCACCTGGCCGTCCTCGATCGCAAGGATGGGCTTGATCTGGAGGACTGAGCCGAGCAGCGCGCCGGCGGCGCCGATCCGACCGCCGCGGCGCAGGAATTCGAGGGTGGAGACAGCGAAGTAGCAGCGCAGCGTCTCCCGGACCCGGGTCACGTCGTCCAGGATCTCCGCGGCGTCGCCCCCCCGCGCCGCTCGCGCCGCGGCGACCAGGACCAGTGCGGCCAGGGGCATCGACGCGAACTGCGAATCGAGGACGTGGATGCGCTCGCCGCCGATCATCGCCGCCGCCTGCTGGGCGGAGCTCATCGTCCCGCTGAGCTTGGGCGAGACGTGGATGGACACCACCTCGTCATGGTCCGCCAGGAGCCGCTCGTAGGCCTCTTTGAACTGGCCCGGCGCGGGCTGTGAGCTGGTCGGATGCGAGCTCGTCGCCTGCAGCATGCGGTAGAACTCGGCGGGGCTGAGGTCGACCCCGTCGAGGTAGCTGCGGCCGTCGAGATTGACCGTCAAGGGCACTACCGTCACCTGGTTGGCGGCCGCGAGCTCCGGTAGGAGGTCGGCGGTCGAGTCGGTGACGACCGCTACTCGGCTCATCGACGCCTCAGCCGATCTCGAGCCGGCGGCTGGCCTCGACCAGCTCGGAGATCGCGGGGTCGGAGCCTTTCGCCGTCTCCTCGAGAAGCGCCGAGAAGGCGGCGGCCGCGGTTGTGACCCGGGTCGTCAACCGGCTCCGGCCGAGCCGGGCGAGGGTCGAGCCGAGGCCCATCGCGGCCACCGTCTGGGCCTTCGCCAGCGGTGCCGTGCCGCCCTCGAGGACGATCCGGGCCGCTTCGCCGCCCTGCCGCCCGGCGGCCCG
The DNA here is from genome assembly GCA_002427995.1 of Chloroflexi bacterium UBA6019. Lineage (GTDB taxonomy): Bacteria > Chloroflexota > Dormibacteria > Dormibacterales > Dormibacteraceae > UBA6019. The sequence goes on along the minus strand of DIZV01000107.1, from coordinate 7,369 downwards.
CAGGCGAGAGAGCCAGTAGCCCATCCCGAGGGCGAGGTCGCCGCTCGACCCGGCCAGGTAGGCGCGGGCGGCGGCCGCCTCGTCGCGGATCGCCGAGAAGCGCTCGAAAGCGACGCTCAGCGACGCGCTGAAGGCGCCCGTCGCGGACGGCTCCTCGGCGGTGGGGGAGAAGAGGATGCGGGAGCGGCCGCCGTGCGCCGGGGAGCCGTGCTGCACGTAACGGCGGGCGACGAGGCCCAGCTTCTCCAGCTCCAGCAGCAGGTCATAGGCAGTCCAGGCGGAGATCCGCATCCGGGCGCCGACGAGCGAGTAGTGGACGGCGGAGCCGGCCTCCTCGGTGAGGCGGCGCAGGGTGGCGAGCGTCTCCAGCCGGCGCGGCGTCAGGGCGTAGAACACAGCGCACCCAAAAGACCAAAAACGGCCACCGGGGTTCAGTCTAGTTGTCGGGCGGAGGAATGCCGTCCTCGCGGCGGCGCATCGGGTGGTCCGGCCGGCGCAGGAAGCGGATCTCGAGCGGCCGGACCAGCACCAGGCCGATCAGCACGATCACGACACCGAAGCCGGCCAGCAGGAAGAGCCCGAAACCGACGGCCATCCCGAGAGCCGCCACCACCCAGACGGTGGCCGCCGTCGTCAGGCCCTTGACCCCGTCGTCGGACCGGAAGATGGCGCCCGCCCCGAGGAATCCGACACCGGTGACGACCTGGGCCGCGATCCGGGTCGGGTCGGTGACGTGGCCGGGGATGAAGAAAAGGCCGGCGGCGGTGAAGAGACAGGAGCCGACCGAGACCATCGCCATCGTCCGTACGCCGGCGGGGTGGCCGCGGTGCTCGCGCTCGATGCCGACCAGGGCGCCGATCACGAGCGCCACGAAGACCCGCAGGATGATCTCGAGCTGGACCTCGGCGCTCACGGCCGGGAGTTTAAGGCCTAGTTCGAGGCGCCGCCTTCGGTTTCGCCGTGTGGTTCGTCGGGGAGATCGGGCAGATCGAGGCTGTTGACAAGGTCGCGGAAGACGGCGAGGCGGTCCTCGTCCGGGGTCCCGCCCTCCGCGTCCTCCTTCTCGGGCAGGACGCCCCGCCTTCTCGAGGACCTCGTCGGCGACGAAGATCGGGCACTCCATCCGGACGGCGAGGGCGATCGCGTCGCTCGGCCGGGCGTCGACGTCGAGCTCGCGCCCGTCCTGCCGGAGATGGATCCGCGCGTAGAAGACGTCGTTGGCGAGCGAGGTCACGACGATCCGGCTGAGGCCGATCTCCAGCTGGCCCAGGGTGCTCGCCAACAGGTCGTGGGTGATCGGTCGGTCGGGCGTGATGCCGGTGATCTTGAGGGCGATCGCATTCGCCTCATAGACGCCGATCCAGATCGGGAGGTAGCGCTCGGCGCCCTTCTCCTTGAGGATCACGACGTGCTGTCCGGTCGGCATGTGGACTCTGATGCTGTCGACCGCAACCTCGATCAAACCGTCGATTTCTGCGCCTCCTGAGCCCATTCTAGTTGGGCACCCCGATGCCCCCTGCCCAACGCCACCTGCTGCCGATCTCGGTCAAGGCGGTCCTCGTCGACGGAGACCGCGCCTGCCTGCTGCTCAACGATCGCGACCAGTGGGAGCTCCCCGGCGGACGCCTGGAGCGAGGGGAGTCGCCCGAGCAGTGCCTCCTCCGCGAGGTCCTGGAGGAAATCGGCCTGGAGGCCGAGATCGAGCGCCTGGTCGAAGCGCGGGTGTTCGCGCCGGCCCCCGGGAAGGAGGTTTTCGTCGTCGTCTACCGCTGCCGTCTGGCCCGCGCCGGGAAGCCCCGGCTCAGCCCCGAGCACCGCCAGGCGGGCTGGTTCACCCTGGCCGAGATGGCCTCGCTGATCCTGCCCGCCGGGTACCTCGCGAGCCTGCAAAAGGCGATCCAGCCGGCGACCTAGACTTCGGCTCATGGCTCCCAAGGGCGGTCGCAAGGGCCGGCTCATCCTGATCGACGCGCACAGCCTCATCTACCGGGCCTTCTTCGCGCTGCCGCCGATGAGCACCTCCGCCGGCGAGGTCACCAACGCCGTCTACGGCTTCACCTCGATGCTCGCCATCGTGCTCGCCTCGCGACCGGAGTACGCGGTCGCGGCCTTCGACGTCGGCGGTCCGACCTTTCGCAACGAGGAGTACGCGGACTACAAGGCCGGTCGGCGGGCGATGCCGGACGACCTCCGGCCCCAGATCGAGCGCGTCCGCCAGGTGCTGGAGTCGTTCTCCATCCCTCTCTACGGCGTGCCCGGGTTCGAGGCGGACGACATCGTCGGGACGCTCGCCCGCCAGGGCGAGGAGATGGGCCTCCAGGTGACCATCGTCAGCGGGGACCTCGACTGTCTGCAATGCGTCACGGACTCGGTTGACGCGCTGGTCCCGCGGCGAGGCATCACCGACACCACCATCTACGGTCCCGACCAGGTTCGCCAGCGGTACAACCTCGACCCATCGCAGCTGATCGACTACAAGGCGCTCCGCGGCGACACGTCGGACAACATCCCGGGGGTGCCCGGGGTGGGGGAGAAGACGGCCTCCCTGCTGGTGGCCCAATTCGGTTCGATCGAGAATTTGCTCGCCAACCTGGACCAGTTGAAGCCGGGCCGGGTCCGCGACGCGCTGGAGGCGAACGCTGACCGGGTCCGGCTCGGCAAGCGCCTCGTGACCATCCGGCTCGACGTCGACGTCCACCTCGACCTGGAACGTTCGCGCTGGACGCGTTATGACGCGGAGGCGGCGCGGCGGCTCTTCGATGAGCTCGAGTTCCGCCAGCTGCTGGCTCGCTTCCCGGCGCCGGACTCGGTCCAGGTCCCGGTCCAGCCGACGCTGGCGTTCGAGCCCGTGGCGCCCGCCGAAGGGGTGAGGGTGGTGACCGGCCGCGACGACCTGGATGAGCTCGGCGGGCGGCTGCGGCGGGCCGAGGAGGTCGGCGTCTTCGGCCTCTGGGACGGTCCCGCCCGCGGCGGCCGGCTGGTCGGCCTCGGGCTCGGCTTCGGGGACCAGGCGTACTACCTTCCGCTGCGGCACGAGAAGGAGTCCGTCAACCTCCCCCTCGACCTCCTGCTGAGCGAGGTCACCGCCGGCCTCCGGGGCCTCGAGCTGCTCGGCCACGACGTCAAGGAGATGCAGCTCGCCCTCGACGGCGTCGACCCGCATCCCTACCGCTGGGGCTTCAGCAGCTCGCTCGCCGCCTACCTGCTCGGCGCCGGCGCCCGCGACCCGCGCCTGGAGGATCTCGCCCGGGACTTCCTCGGCCAGGACCTGGTGCCGACCGACCAGCTGCTGGGCAGCGGTCGCAACGCCCGCCAACCGTCCGCGACCGAAGTCGCCGACGCCGCCAACTACACCGCCGGCCGCGCCCGCGCCTGCTTCAACCTCCGGCCGCGCCTCGCCGCCGAGATGCGCAACCTCGGGGTCGACTACCTCTTCCACGAGGTCGAGCTGCCGCTGGCCCGGGTGCTGGCGGGGATGGAATCGGAGGGTGTCGCCATCGACGTGCCCTACCTGGCCGAGGTCGCCGTCGACCTCGGCGCCCAGCTGCTGGCGATCGAGGCCGAGGTCGCGACCCTGGCGGAAGAAACCGGCGGGATCAAAATCAACCTCAACGCCCCGCAGCAGCTGGCCAAGTTCCTCTTCGAGGACCTGAAGCTGCCGGTCGGAAAGCGGATCAAGACCGGCTACTCGACCGACGCCGAGACCCTGGAGGCGCTCCGCGACAGGCACCCGATCATCGGCCGGATCCTCGAGCATCGGCAGCTGAGCAAGCTCAAATCGACCTACGTCGATTCGCTCCCGGAGCTCGTCGACCCCCGCGATGGGCGTGTCCACACCTCGCTCAACCAGGCCGCGACCGCTACCGGCCGGCTCTCCAGCAGCAACCCCAACCTGATGAACATCCCGATCCGGACCGAGCTCGGCCAGCGGATCCGGCGTGCCTTCGTCGCCGGTCGGCCGGGCCACCTGCTGCTCAGCGCCGACTACTCGCAGATCGAGCTTCGGATCGCCGCCCACCTCTCCGAGGAGCCCAACCTCCTGAGCGCCTTCGAGGCGGGCCTGGACATCCACGCGGCGACCGCCGCCAGGGTCTTCAAGGCCCCGATCGAGTCGGTGACGCCCGACCAGCGGCGGCTCGCCAAGATCGCCAATTTCGGGTCGCTCTACGGCCAGGGTGAGTACGGCCTTTCGATCCAGATGGGAATCCCGAGCGATGAGGCGAGGGAGTTCCTGAAGGAATACTGGTCGACCTACGCCCGGCTCCGGGAGTGGCTGGACGGGATTCGCAACCAGGCGCGGGAGGAGGGCTTCGTCGTCAGCCCGACCGGCCGCCGGAGGTCGATCCCCGACCTTCGCTCGCCCAACTTCCAACTCCGCGCGGCCGCCGAGCGGATGGCGATCAACTTCCCCATCCAATCCCTGGCGGCCGACATCATCAAGATCGCGATGGTCCGGGTCGACCGGGAGATGGAGGAGTCGCGACTGGCGGGGAAGATGATCCTGCAGGTCCACGACGAGCTGGTCTTCGAAATTCCCGAGTCGGAGAGCGAGGCGTTCGCCGAGATGGTGCCCCGGGTGATGGTGACAGCCTACGAGCTGCAGGGCGGCCTCGAGGTCGAAGCCCGGCTGGGGCCGAACTGGGCGGAGGTCCGCAAGGTTGCGGCGCTCCGCGCCTGATGCCCGAGCTGCCCGAAGTCGAGACGATCGTCTCCGACCTCCGGCCCCTGGTCGACGGCCGCACCGTCACCGCCGTCGACCTCCGGTTCCCGTCCATCGTCCGCCACCCCGAGCCGGAGGCCTTCGCGCGCGACCTGCCCGGCCAGCGGGTCGTGGCGCTGGAGCGGCGAGGCAAGTACATGCTGCTCCGCCTCGGCGGTGGCGCGGTGCTCGTCGTCCACCTCGGGATGACCGGCCAGCTGCTCCACAAGCAGCCCGAGGATCCCTACCGCCCGCACACCCATGCCGTCCTCTCGCTCGACAACGGGACCCAGCTCCGCTACTCGGACCCCCGCCGCTTCGGGCGCCTCCTGCTCGGTACCGAGGCGGAGCTGATCGCCGCCCGGAGGCTGCCGCGCCTCGGACCCGAGCCGCTCGATCCCGAGTTCACGCCCGCCGACCTGCACCGCCGCCTCGCCGGCCGGCGGGCGCCGCTGAAGCTGCTCCTGCTCGACCAGTCGGTGCTGGCGGGGGTGGGCAACATCTACGCCGACGAGGCCTGCTTTCGGGCCCGGATCCGGCCCGACCGGCCGGCCGGCCGCCTCTCCCGCGAGCGGGTCAGGCGGCTCCACGCGGCGGTCCGGGAGTCGCTCCTCCAGGGAATCGCCAACCGGGGCAGCTCCGTCGACGACTACGTCGACCTCTACGGCGCCCGGGGCCGCCAGCAGGAGGAGCTCCAGGTCTACGGCCGGGGCGGCCGGCCCTGCTTCAAGTGCGGCGCGCCGCTGACCCTGGTCCGGCTCGGCGGCCGGGCGACCGTCTTCTGCCGGCGATGCCAGCGGTAAGGCGCTGGGCGCTCGGCGCCGGTCTCCTGGCAGCGGCCTCCATCGGCTTCAGCCTGGTGGTGGCGGCGAATGCCCTGCGCGCCACCGACCGCACGGTGGCCGCCGCCTTCGGGCGAATCTACGACCCGGCGCTGCTGCTCCCCTTCCAAGCGGTCGCGCTGCTCGGCGGGCTGGAGCTCACCAGCCTGCTCGCGCTGGCGCTGTTCGCCTACCTCTGGCGGCAGGGCTACCGGCGCGGAGCCTTCGCCGCCGCCGCCCTGCCGCTCGCCACCCTGGTCGAGCTGATCTACAAGCGGTCGATCCACCACCCGGGTCCGCCTGTCTCCATCTCCCATCCCGACGGCCCCAGCCTGACCGACCTGCTGACGCGACCGGCGGGCATCGAGTGGAGCTTCCCCAGCGGCCACATGACGCGGTCGTTCGTGATCTACGGGCTGCTCGCGTTCGTCGTGCTCCGCCTCGCCGGGCGCGTCTGGCTGCGACGGCTGGTCCTGGTCCTGGCCGCCGTCCTCCTCTTGTTAATCGCGTTCGATCGCCTGTACCTTGAGGTCCATTGGGAATCTGACGTGATCGGCGGCCTGCTGCTCGGGGCGACCTTCCTGGCGGCCTCTGTCACCTGGCTTGAATGGAGTGAGGCGAAACCTGGATGAGCGAGAGGCCGGTGCTGCTGATGGTGACCGTCGGTACCCGCGACGAGGCCGAGAACCTGGGAGAGGGGCTGGTCGTGAAGGGACTCGCGCGCCACGGTTCGGTGATCCCCGTCATCCACTCCTTCTGGATGGCGGCCGGCCGTCTCGAGCGAGGCCACGAGGCGCTCCTCCTGCTGACCACGACGGCCGGCCAGGCGGAGGCGGTGGAGGGCTACATCCGCGAGCACAACTCCTTCGAGTCGTCCCACGTGGTGACCCTCCCCCTCGCCAATGAGACTTCCTCCTAGGGTCCCGCTCGGCACCTTCCCGACACCGCTCGAGCCGCTCCCGCGGCTCTCCCGCGAGCTCGGGATCGAGGTCCTCGTCAAGCGCGACGACCTGACCGGGCTCGCTCTCGGCGGGAACAAGGTCCGCAAGCTCGAGATGCTCCTCGCCGACGCTGTCGCCGGCGGCGCCGATGCGGTGGTCACCTGCGGCTCGGTGCAATCGAACCACTGCCGCTGCACTGCCGCCGCCGCCCGCAAGCTGGGCCTCGAGTGCGGCCTCGTCCTCTTCGACGGTCGCCACAACGAGGAGAACGGCAACCTGCTCTTGGACCACCTTTTCGGCGCCACGGTCGAACGCCACCCGGCGGCGGCGAAGCCCCGGGCCGAGGCGCTGATGACCGAGCTCGGCCGCCGCTACCGCCGGCCCTACCGGATCCCCTTCGGCGGCTCCAACGCGCTTGGGGCGGCGGCCTACGCGTGGGGCTACCAGGAGCTGCTGGAGCAGCTCGGCGGGCGCCGGGGGACGGTCTTCTGCGTCACCTCGAGTGGCGCGACCCACGCCGGGCTGGTGGCGGGACAGGCGATCCTCGGCGGTCCCCAGGTGGTGGGCGTCTCGATCGCCGATCGGGTCGTCGACGCCCGGCCCCGGGTCGCCCGGCTGGTGGTTGAGACGCTGCGGCTGCTGGGGGAGGAGCGGCCCTATCGGGTGACCGTCCTGGGCGGCCAGCAGGGCGGCGGCTACGGGATCCCCAGCAAGGCCGGCCTGGCGGCGATCCGGCTCCTGGCGCGGACCGAGGGCATCCTGCTCGACCCGGTCTACACCGCCAAGGCGATGGCGGCGCTGATCGAGAGAGCTCGGGGGGGACAGGTGGCGGAGCCGGCCATCTTCCTCCACTCGGGAGGGGTGCCGGCACTCTTCAGCTACGCGGCGGAATTGCTCTAGGTTGTCCG
>DIZV01000101.1:1334-3315 GCA_002427995.1 Chloroflexi bacterium UBA6019 | reverse complement strand
CGACGGCCGGGTGCGGCTCACCCTGCGGGTCAGCTCCTGGCTCGAGCTCCGGCACTGGGTGCTGGGCTGGGGTGAGGCCTGCGAGGTGGTCCGGCCGGCCGAGCTCCGGAACTCGATCCGCGCCGCGGTCGGCTCCCTCGCCCGGACCTACGGGATCGCGCCGGCGCCCGCGCGCCGGCCCGGTCGCCGAAGCCCAACCGATCCCAGCCGTGCGGCAAAGCCTCGTTGACCACGGCCTCCGGCTGGTCGCCGGGGGCTACGTGGTGGGGGCGGACGGGAACCTCTCCGTGCGCGACGGTGAGGGTCTCTTGATCACGCCCAGCCGGGTCGCCTACGACCGGCTCCAGCCCGGCCAGGTCGTCCGCCTCGACCTCGCCGGCGCAGGCGACCCTTCGCGCTCCTCGGAATGGGCGGTCCACTGCGCGGTCTACCGCTCCCGGCCCGAGGTGAGGGCCGTGATCCATGCTCACCCGGTGTTCGCGTGCGTCCTGGCGGTGCGAGGGGAGGTCCTCGAGGCGCTGCTCGACGAGGTCGGCCCCGTCCTCGGCGGCCCGGTCGCGGTGGCTGATTACGCGCCCTCCGGGAGCGCCGAGCTGGCTGCGGCCGCGGTGGCCGGGTTGGGTTCTCGGCACGCGGTGATCCTCGCCAACCATGGCACCGTCACCGTCGGGGTCGACCTGGAGGAGGCCTTCTACCGGCTCCAGGTGCTGGAGCGCGCGGCGCAGGTGCAGGTCCTCCGATGACCCGAGAGGAAGCGCTTGCGCGCGTGCGTGAGCTCCGGGCGGCCGAGCACGGCCTGAACCCGCGCTGCGGCTACGGGCTCTTCGACCACGGGCGGCAGACCGAGTGGGCGATCGTCCTCATCCACGGCTTCACCAGCTGCCCGGCCATGTATGACCAGCTGGCGGCCGAGCTCCACGGGCGCGGCTTCAACATCGTCGTGCCGCGGCTGCCCCGGCACGGGATCGCCGACCGGTTGACGACGCAGATGAGCCACCTCCAGGCGGAGGACATGGCCGCGACGACGGCCGAGTCGGTGGAGATCGCCTCCGGGCTCGGCGAGCGGGTGGTCGTCGCCGGCCTCTCACTCGGGGGCGTGCTGGCCGGCTGGGTGGCGCAGTCGCGACCGGTCGACCGTGCCGTCCTGATCGCCCCGCTCTTCGGCGCGCCGGTGATGCCCGAACGCGTCAGCGATCTCCTCGGTCTCGTCGCCGACCGGATGCCGAACCGGTTCCTCTGGTGGGATTCGAAGCTGAAGATGGAGATCGGGCCGCCCTACGCCTACCCGCGCTTCCCGACCCATGCGTACGGCGAGATGCTCAAGCTCGGCTACGAGGTGAAGCGCGCCGCCCGCCGCGGGGCGCCGGAATGTCCCGACATCCGGGTGGTGCTGAACCGCGCCGACCCGGCGGTCAAGAACGCCGCCACCGACCGATTGGTCGCGGGCTGGCGACGCCACGGCGCTGCGGTGCGCACCTACGAATTCAAGCGCGAGCTGGGTCTCGGTCACGACCTCATCAGCCCCGAGCAGCCGGGGGCGCGAACGGCTGAGGTCTACCCGGTCCTGATCGACTGGATCACCGCCGACGTACCCTAGCCCGGTGACCTTCCGGGACCCGCTTTCGGACTCCGATCTGCACCGCCTGCGGCAGCGGTTCCCGATCCTCGCCAGCTCCACCTACCTCGCCAACCACACCCTCGGCGCGATGCCGGTCGAGTACGCGGCGGCCCTCCAGCGGTACGCGGAGGAGTTCGCCACCCGCGGCGTCCGAGCCTGGACCGAGAAGGGCTGGTGGGACTCGCCGACGGCGGTCGGCGACGTGCTCGCGCCCCTGCTCGGCGCGCCCCCCGGATCGGTCGTGATGCTGCCCAATGTGACGGTCGCGGAATGGGTCGTCGCCTCCTGCTTCGACTGGACGGGCGAGCGGCGCAAGGTCGTCTACGAGGCGCAGAACTTCCCGACCGTGATGTACGTCTGGGA
>DIZV01000101.1:835-1038 GCA_002427995.1 Chloroflexi bacterium UBA6019 | reverse complement strand
GACGCGATCGACGAGCAGACGCTGCTGGTCCCGATCTCCCACGTCCAGTTCAAGACCGCCCACATGGTCGACGTGGAAGCGATCGTCAAGCGCGCGGCCGAGGTGGGCGCGCACGTCGTGCTCGACACCTACCAGTCAGCGGGCGCGATGCCGCTCGAGTACGAGCGGTGGGGCATCAGCTTCGGCGTCGGCGGCTCGGTGAA
>DIZV01000101.1:0-726 GCA_002427995.1 Chloroflexi bacterium UBA6019 | reverse complement strand
GCGATCGACTACGCCGAAACCTCGATGCTGCGCTACGCGCACGGGACGCCGGCCGTGCCCGCCCTGGTCTCGGCTGCCGCGTCCTACCTGGTGATCCGGGAGATCGGGGCCGACCTGATCCGTGCCCGGAGCCTCTTCCTGACCCAGTACCTGATCGACAAGGCGCAGGAGCGGGGCCTGACGGTCAGCTCGGAAACGCGCCCGGACCGGCGCGGCGCCGCGGTGGTGATCAAGGTCGAGGACGAGTCGGGCATGGAGGAGCGGTTGGCCGCGCAGCGGATCATCGTCGACAGCCGGCCCGGCGTCGGCGTGCGCGCGGGCCCGCACGTGTTCAACACGCTGGAAGAGCTCGACACGCTGATCGATGCTCTCGCGCCGTAGCTACGCGGGCAGCGCCTCGACGTTCCCCGCCGCCCAGCTCTCCTCCATCGCCTCGGTGTCGTGGCGGATCGTGCGGAAGGCGAGGAAGGTGAAGAAGGCGGCGACCAGGATCAGCGGCGTCGAGGTGATCAACAGAGCCATCTGGAGGCTGCCGAAGCGGTCGGACAGGAAGCCGACCGCCGCCGGCGACCAGGAGTCGCCGAGGAGGTGCGCGAGGAGGAGACTCATCGTCACCGCGCTTGCCCGCAGGCTCGGTGGCACGACATTCTGGCCGATCGCAGTGAACGGCCCGTTGTAGAGGTAGAGCGCCACCACCGAGACCAGGAAGACAGGGACGAAGAGCGT
>DIZV01000138.1:8690-9986 GCA_002427995.1 Chloroflexi bacterium UBA6019 | reverse complement strand
CGACCAGCCGGCGGCGGAGCATGACGCTCTGGACTGCTCCCAGCGCGGCGAGGTTGGTCACCAGCGCGGAGCCCCCGTAGGAGATCAGCGGCAGGGGGATACCGGCGATCGGCGTCAGGCCCAGGTTCATTCCGATGTTCTCCACCACCTGAAAGCAGACCATGATCGCGACCCCGGAGCAGAGCAGGTAGCCGAACCGGTCGGACGCGACCGACGCCGCCCAGCAGAGCCGGACCAGGAGGCCGGTGAAGAGTGCGATCAGGAGGATGCAGCCCAGAAGGCCGAACTGCTCCGCGTAGACCGCGAAGATGAAGTCGGTCGCTCGTTCCGGTACGAAACCGAGCGAACCCTGCAGGCCGTGCAGCCAGCCGTGGCCGAAGAGCCCGCCGGAGCCGACCGCGATCCGCGCCTGGAGCAGGTTGTAGCCGGCCCCGAGCGGGTCGCTCATCGGGTTCAGGAAGATCTCCAGGCGCTGCTTCTGGTAGCCGTGGAGAAGGTGCGGCAGGATGGGCGCGGCGCCCGCCGCCAGGGCCGCCAGGACGGCGAGGTGGAACCGCGATGAGCCGCCGAGGAAGAGCAGGCCCGCCAGCAGCGCCGCGAAGACCATCGAGGTGCCGAGGTCCGGCTGGAGGAGGATCAGGACCATCGGCGGAAGAGCGAGCCCGATCGCCCCGATTAGCGTGCGAAGGCTCTTCTCAGAGCCGTCATGGACCGCGAAATGCCGGGCCAGGACGGCCAGCACGCTGATCTTGCAGAGCTCCGACGGTTCGAGCGGGAAGCCGGCGATCGAGATCCACCGGCGAGCACCGAGCGCGGAGTGTCCGGCGAAGTGGACGGCGAGCAGGAGGAGCAGGCAGACCCCATAGGCCGGCAGGACGAAGCGACCGAGCCGGCGGTAGTCGACAGCGGCGGCGGCGACGTAGGCGGCGGCACCCAGGCCGAGGGTGAGCAGCTGCTTGCGGAAGTCGGTCGCCGACGCCGAGTAGACGGTCATCAGCCCCAGCACCAGCAGCATCCCGGCCAGCAGGACCTGGAGCCGGTCCAGGCGCTGGAAAGGGCCGAGCCTAACCATCGGCGTGGACCTCCACGCGATGGGAGTGGTAGTAGTTGAGGAAGCTGATCGCAACCGGCTCGGCGACGAACTCGCCGAACCCCGCGCCCTCGAGGATGGTCGCGCTCGCGAACTCCGGGTTGTCGTAGGGGGCGAAGTCGATGAACCAGGCGTGGCTCGGGAGGTCGGCGCCGGTTCCGCCGAACTGCGCGGTCCCGGTTCTTGCCGCCGCCGTCCCAGTTGAA
>DIZV01000138.1:3738-8555 GCA_002427995.1 Chloroflexi bacterium UBA6019 | reverse complement strand
CAGCACCTTCCCGGCGCCGTCGGTCACCTGGTGGACCAGGGTCGGCCGGAGCAGGGTGCCGCCGTTGCCGAGCGCCGCCACGTACATCGCCTGGATCAGCGGCGTCGTCAGCACGTAGGACTGGCCGATACCCATCGTGACCGTGTCGCCGACGTTCCAGCGGCAGTCAGGGGTGCCCGCCGGGTAGGGGCAGACCTGGAGCTTGAAACCGGGTGTCGGCGCCACCCCGGCGCTCGCGCCGGGCAGCTCGATGCCCGGTTTCGCGCCGAACCCGAAGTCATTTGCGTAGGTGGCGAGGGTATCCGGGCCGAGCAGGTTGGCGACCTGGTAGAAGAAGGTGTCGCAGGAGGTCGGGATCGCCTTGACGACGTTCATCAGGCCCATGTCGTAGTGGGCCCAGTTCCAGTAGGTCCACGCCCCGAAGGTCAGCTTGGCGGGGCAGGCGAGCTGGCTGCCGGTGGTTATCTTGCCTTCCTGCAGGGCCGCGCTCCCAGTGATCATCTTGAAGGTCGACCCGGGCGGATACTCGCCCGCGATGGTCCGGTCGTAGAGGGGCTTGGCGGGGTCGGCCAGCAGCTTCGAATAATCCGCCTGCGAGATACCCCGGGCGAAGAGGTTGTCGTCGTAACCGGGGATGCTGACCATGGCCAGGATCTCCCCGGTCCGGGGGTCGGTGACGACGCTCGCTCCCGCTTTCGAGCCGGCCTTGCGGAGGCCGGCGACGAGGGCGTCGTGGACGGCCTGCTGGAGCCCCGCGTCGATCGCGAGGTAAATGCTCCGGCCGGGTACCGCGGGCAACTCCCGCAGCACCTTGACGACCTGGCCGTTGGCGTCGGTCTCGGCGTCCTGCCAACCGTCCCGGCCTCGGAGCAGGCTCTCGAGGCCGGCCTCCAGGCCCGTCTTGCCGACCACCTCGTCGGACTGATACCCCTTCGACCTCAGGGCGCGATACTCGGTCGCGTCGAGGGGACCGACGTACCCGAGCAGGTGACCGTATAGCTCCGGCTGCAGGTATCTGCGGACCGGCACCCGCTGCAACGAGACGCCGGGCAGCCCCGGCAGCCGCTCGTTGACGGTCTGGGCCTGCTCGTCGTCGAGGCCGGACCGGAGCGCGAAGGGCCGGTAGGCGTCGGCGTCTTCGGCCAGGCGCGCGTCAAGCTCGGCCCGGGTCATTCCCGCCAGTTCGGCCAGCCGGCCGAGCACGGCCGCCCGCCGCCTCGCATCGGCCGGCAGGGCCACCGTCGTCACCGCCACCGACCAGGCCGGCTGGTTGATCACCAGTTGCGTCCCGTGACGGTCGTAGATGACCCCCCGGTCGGCGCTCAGCGGAATCCGGTGAACGCGATTGATCAGCGCCTGACGGGCGAAGGCGCCACCCTGGACCAGCTGCAGGTCGGCCAGCCGCCAGACCAGGACCGAGCTGAGCGCGACGATCGCGATCGTCAGGGCCGCGAGGCGGGCGGTCCAGCGAGCCCGAGGCTCGATCCCGGCCAGCTCCACCCAGCGCCCCAGCTCGAGCCCGATCAAGGGTGGCTCACCACTCGATCGCCACCGGCTCGGGCAGGGCGCGGTCGAGTCGCCGGAGCAGGAGCACGACCACCGGGATCAGCGCCGCGTCATAGAGCGCCGAGGGCGCCACCCAGGCCTGCAGCGCGGGCAGAAACGCCACCGGGTTCCCGAGGAGCTGGAAGATCGCGATCAGGACCAGGTTGTAGACCACCGTCGCGAGGGCGCCGGAGACGGCCGGCAGCAACACCGGGTCCACCTCGAAGGACCGCTGCAGAAAGCCCGTCGCATACGCCGCCGCCGCGAGGGCGAGGGCGTGAACGCCGAGTGGCCCGGGCGCCACCAGGTCGAGCAGCAACCCGCCGGCCACCGCCCAGCGGATCCCCCCACCGGCGCCCCGGACCAGGGTCCAGCCGGCGACCAGGAGCAGCACCAGGTTGGGGAACGCGCCGGCCAGCTCCAGGCGCGGGGCCAGCGTCACCTGGAGCAGCGCCGCGAGCAGGAGGATCAGCCCGGCAGCCAGCCGGCTCACGGCGCGGCCGGGGTGAAGTCGGTGATGACCAGGACCATCGAGACCGCGGCGAAGTCCACCGCCGGCGCCAGGTCGGCCTGCTCGACGGTGGCGGAGTCGCGGCGGTAGAACCGAGTCACCTGGCCCACCACCAGCCCGCGCGGAAAGAGGCGGCCGATTCCGGAGGTCAGAACCGATTCGCCCGGAGCGACCACCACCCCCGGCCGGGGCAGCAGCTCCATCGCCAGCGGGCCGCCCTCACCGATGACCGTCCCCTCGAGTCCCGACTGCTGGGTGTAGGAGTTGACGCGGCTGGCTGCGTCAACGAGGGTCTCCACGGTCGCCGAATGCTCAGCGACCTCGGAGACCCGGCCGACGAGGCCGGCACCGCTCGCCACCACCATCCCGATGCGGATCCCGTCGGCGCGGCCGCGGTCGATCGTGATCGAGCGTGTGAGTCCGTCGGGCGCCCGCCCGATCACCCCCGCGGCGAGCAGCCGGTGCCCAAAGCTTTTCTGGAAGGCCAGCGCGCGCCGCAGGTCGGCGTTCTCGACACCGGCGGCCTGGAGCTCGGCGAGGTGCCGCCGGAGGGCAGCATTGTCGGCCGCCAGGCGCTGGTTGTCGGAGCGGAGCCGTGAGGCGTCGCCGAGGACGGCAAGGCCTCCTCCCCCCCAACTGAGGAAGCCGCTGGTGGCGACCGCGAGGGGCGCCATCGCGCCCTTGAGGTATCCGCGCGGTCCGGCGGCGGCCGGCAGCTGGGTGAACAGCACCAGCACCAGCAGGGCTGCGGCGGTGCTGAGCAGGAGGCCGCTCGACCGCGACTGCGCTCGGCGGTTCATTTCGGGCGCTCGCGGTGTCAGTAGCGCAGGGCTCGAGCCCGTTGTGAACGGACCAGGACCCGACGCAGGATTTCGATCTCTTCCAGCACGATGCCGGTACCGCGGACGACGCAGGTGAGCGGGTCCTCCGCCACCGAGGCGGGGATCAACGTTTCGTGGGCGACCAGCTGGTCGAGGCCGGAGAGAAGGGCACCGCCGCCGCAGATCACGATCCCCCTCTCCATCAGGTCCAGCACGAGTTCGGGCGGGGTCGCCTCGACCGTCCGCTTGATCGCGCCGATGATCTCGACCAGACAGCCCGCCAGCGCCTCGCGGACATGGGCGGTCGTCATCTCGACGACCTTCGGAAGCCCGCTCATCAGGTCCCGGCCGCGGACGGTGAAGGTTCGCTCCTCCTCGAGCGGGAAGGCCGAACCCATCGCGATCTTGATGTCCTCCGCGGTACGGTCGCCGATCAGCAGGTTGAGGTTGCGGCGAACGTAGTGGACGATCGCTGCATCCATCGCATCACCGCCCATCCGGGCCGACTCCGCCGCGACGATGCCGCCGAGGGAGATCACGGCGACCTCGGTGGTGCCGCCTCCGATGTCGACGATCATCGACCCGCAGGCCTCCTGGATCGGCAGCCCGGCTCCGATGGCCGCCGCCATCGGCTCCTCGATGAGGTGAGTCTCGCGGGCGCCGGCATGGGTGGCCGCGTCGGTGACCGCCCGCTTCTCGACCTCGGTGACGCCGGAGGGCACGCCGATCACCATCCGGGGATGCGACACGTGCCAGGAGCGATCGTGCGCTTTCGCGATGAAGTGCTTGATCATCTGCTCGGTGTGGTCGAAGTCAGCGATGACGCCGTCCTTCAACGGCCGCATGGCGATGATGTCGGCGGGCGTTCGGCCGAGCATCTTGCGCGCGTCCGACCCGACGCTCAGCACCTGACCCGTGCGGCGGCTGACGGCGACCACCGAAGGTTCGTCGAGCACGATGCCACGACCGCGGACATGAACCAGCGTGTTGGCCGTTCCGAGGTCGATCCCCATGTCGCTCGACCACAGGCCGAGCACTGTGTTGACGACGTTCAAGGCGTGTGCAGGACTCTTGGTGGGCAGGTGCGGCGGCGGCGCCATGATACACCCCTTTGCTGGGGTCAGGGCAAGAGTGCGACCACCTTATCTTGTGCCGATGGCGGCGGATAGCATCCCGAGCCCGAGCGTGATCCAGGCGAATGGGACGACCACCATGGTCACGAAGCGGCGCGTGAACGCGGCGCCGCGGTAGATCAGGTTGAGCGAGATCGCGACGGAGATCGCGGCGGCTCCGGCGACAAGGCCCAGGAACCGCAGCAGGTCGAGCGCGTCATCGCCCCCGGAGGGGAAGAAGATCGAAGCGAAGAGGCCGCAGTAGGGCAGCCAGAGGAGCAGGCGCAGGGCGCTGAAGCCGGCTCCCTCGAGGCCGGTGGGCCGGCGCCCGGCGCCCCCCGGCACGCCCTGCGGCGCCGACTCCGGGATCAGGTGCAGCAGCGCCGGCAGGCAGAGCAGGTAGAGGAGACCGCAGGCGACCTTGACCGGCAGGATCGGGTCGAGCTGGATATTGCCGAGCGTCTGCGGCTTGAGGGTCTGGGGCTGAATCGCCGGCACCAGGAGCGCCACCAGCCAGCAGAGCTGGATCACCAGCATCAGGCGGGGGTCCAGCTCGCCGCGGTTCCAGCCCCAGGTCCAGAGCAACCAGGCCGCGCCGGCCAGCGCCACCCCCGCGATGAGCAGGTTGCGGTCGGTTGCGGGCACCGGGTTGTAGGGAGCCGCGAGCTCGATCGTGGCCAGCAGGGCGAGAAGGGCGGCGGCGGCCGAGTAGAGGGGAAAGCCGCTCCGGTCACCTCTCGGGCGAAGGATCGCCAGCACCCGGCGGGCCGCGGGCAGGACGCCGCCGCGCTCGGGGACCAGTGCCCACGCCGAAGCGACCTCGAGGAC
>DIZV01000138.1:1570-3650 GCA_002427995.1 Chloroflexi bacterium UBA6019 | reverse complement strand
GATTCTCCAGCAGGCTGAGGACGAAGTTCGGGTAGAGCCCGAGCGCCAGGTTGAGGAGGAGGACGACGGCGATGCCGATGGCGAGCCGTCCGGTCGGGCGGCCGAGCGTCTGCGCGAGCCGGAGCGACTGCGGCAGCCAGCTGAGGATCGCCAGGACGAGCAGGATGGTCAGGGGCCAGGGTGCCGCGGTCGCGCCCCGGAGCAGGAGCAGCCGGGCCGGGAAGCCGGCGAAGGGTGCGGAGCCGAAGAGCGCCGCCGCGACGAGCAGAGTCAGGGGCCGGAGAGCCGGAGCGGCTTGGGCCCGGATCAGCGCCGGTCGCGCCAGCAGGTAGAGGGGCAGGCGGAGGAGGAGGATCGAGAGCAGGACCAGGTACGCGCCCTGGGCGCCAGCCTGGTTGAGGAGGCCGAACCCGACCAGGACCAGGCCCCAGTCCGCAACGAACGAGTACCGCCAGAGATCGGCTCCGGTCCGCGACTGCCAGCCCCCGATGGCGCCCAGCCCGAGGTTGAAGATGCCGAGGCCGAGCAGGACTGCCGTGTAGCCGGCGCCGGACTCCGCCGGGAGCAGCCCCGCCAGGCGGGTGGCGAGGATGACGATGAGGCCCGGGCCCAGAAAACCGATCCAGGCGATCGGCGACGCCGGAGCGGGTTCGCGCGGATCGAGGTCCTGCAGGTAGGGGGCGACCCCGATCGCAGCGGTCACGCCGAGGACCAACGCCAGGCCCGCGAGGCGCAGCGCGACGGAGCTCGAAGCCTCCGTCGCGAGCAGAGCGCCGAGGGCCACCAGCAGGGCGCCGAAGGCCGGCGCTCGGACGCGATCGGAGAAGGAGCGGAGCGCCGGCAGAGCCGCCTGGGTGGCCGCCAGGAGGAGCAGCACGAGGGTGGCGAGCAGCGGTTGGGTGAGAAGGGCGAGCGCCGACAGCGCGGCCAGCCCGGTGAGGACCGACGCCAGCATCGGTACCCGGTCGGCGCCCGGGGGGACGAGCAACACCGCGAGCCCCGCCGCGACAAAGGTCGCCAGCAGGATCACCTGGATCGGGGCGGGGAGTCGGACATCGAGGCCGAGGAGACTGTCCTGCCGGCCGGGAACGATCAGAGCGGTGGCGACCAGCCCGGCGAGGCCGAGGCCGAGACCGGCGGTGACCGCGAGCCCGCGACGACGCCGGAAGAGGGAGACCAGGATGGCGCCGAGCGCGGGGAGGCCGAAGGCCAGCTCAGCCATCGAGCCCGGCCTCCGCGGTCGGCACGAGGTTCAGGGCCACCGCCGCGACCGAACCGATCAGGGCGCCGGTGGCGTCGGTCGTCGCGAGGGCGGCCAGGGTGCCCCCGCCGAGCGCGACGAGCGAGGCCGCGGCCAGCCCGGCGCGTGCCTCGCGGGTCGCGAGCAGGCGGCCCGCACCGAGTGCCATCACGATCGCCGCGGCCGCCCTCCCCGGCGGCTCGCCGGGACCGTCGAGGCCACCGATCGCGAACCAGAGCGCGGCGCCGCCGAGGACCAGGCAGAGCACGATCCTCGGCGTCGAACCCGCTGCCAGCAGGCCCCAGCCGCGGTGCGGGTTGCGCCGCAGGCCGGCGAGGGCGCCGAGGAGGCCCCCCGCGAAGAGGAGACCGGCGTCGGCAAGGTCACCTTCGACCGCACGAACGGAGGCGAGCCCGAGCGCTGCCAGCAGCAGCCCCACGGAGAGTCCCCGGCGGGCGTCGGAGAGGACCAGGATCGCGCTTCCCAGCCAGGCCAGGCCGACCCCGGCGGCGGCGAGCAACCCGATCACCAACGGGTGAGCACGAGCGCGAGGACCGCGAAGACCGCGAGCCAGAGCCAGATCGAGCCGCGGGTGAGGGCCAGGTCGACCTGCTTCCAGCCGGTGACGCGGAACTCGGTCGGGACTTCGAGCGCATCCGCGAGGGCGCCGAGCCGGTCGGGCAGTGACCGCCAGGAGGGTTGGAAGAAGGGCTCCGGCTCCGAGGCGGGCAGGGACGGCACCGCGGAGCGCCGGCCGAGGAAGGCGAGCACCAGGACCGCCAGCGCAAGGAGGCCTCCCAACGCCACTGCGGGCCAACCGCCGGAGGCCGCGTCGGCGGC
>DIZV01000138.1:0-1505 GCA_002427995.1 Chloroflexi bacterium UBA6019 | reverse complement strand
GCGGGGATCGCGATCGCGGACTGGAACGCCCCCAACCCGGCTCCCCCCGCGGCGACCACCGCCGCGACGCCGAGCGCTGCCGCCCGGGAACCGGTCGGTGCCTCCCGGCGCGGGCTGAGGCGAACGGCGCGAGCGGCCGCGGCGATCCCGATGACCCAGGCGGCGGCAGCGCCCAGCGCCAGGAAGCCGGCCAACTCGTTCGCCTCCACGGCTGCCTGGAGGTCGAGCAGGCGGGTGCCGAAGACGACGGTCGGGGGCAGGCCGACGGTGAGGACCAGGACTGCCATCACCGGTCCCGACAGGGCCTCTTCGGGCACCAGTGGGAGGAGCGCGAGGAGCAGGGCCGCGCCCGCGAGGGTGCCGATCGCGGCGGTCACCCCGAGGGGCGTCCCCAATCCCAGTGCGAGGAGGGCGAAGCCACCGGCGATCGGCAGCGTCTCGCCGAGGTAGGCGCGCCGCGTGGCGGCCGCCTGGGCACGGAGGCTGGCGGCGATGGCGCAGAGCGTGCCCAGCGCCGCGAGGAGCGGATTGGAAATGTTTGCGGCCGGGAAATGGCCATCGCCGGCCTGGTACATCCGGACCAGGAAATAGAAGCCGGTGAAGAAGAGGAGGGCGGTGGCGGGACCCGCGGTTTCCGGGCGCAGTCGCTCCCAGAGCGCCGCCGGCCAGGACTTCCAGGGCACCAGGCCCGAGGCGAGGAGCGAGGCCAGCGCGACGAGGGCGAAGAGTTGCGGCTGGAGCGCCGAAACCGGGATCGCCGCATATTGGTCGGTGCCCGCCCGAGCGAAGATGGCGGCTCCCGCCCAGAGCAGGCAGAGCAGCGCGCCCTGGTCCCGGAGCCGGGTCGTCATCGGCTTTGCCTCGCCCCCGGCCTGGAGGAGGACGGCGACCGCCATGAGCGTGGCTCCCCAGCCGAAGGCGGCGAGGAGGAGGCCGCTGGCCTGGAGCGTGAAGAGCGACGCGGCGGTGGCGAGCAGGGCGATCGGGGGCGACGGGCTGCGCGAGAACGTGAGCAGCAGCGCGGCCGGCAGCAGCACGAAGAGGCCGAAGGCGAAGGACACGGCGTCGAGGCGGATCGCCAGCCGGACTCCCGCACCGAGCTCGCCGACGGTGAGGTCCAGCGGCGTCCGCTGGGGAGCCCAGATCGCGATCGTCGCCAGCAGCGCGGCCCAGGCGAAGAGGGCGGCGATCGCGCGCCCGGAGCCGGGGGCGGGGACCTGGATTGCCCATGCCAGCGCCGCGCCCGCCGCCAACAGGGCCACCGGCAGCAGCAGGAGCAGAGCGGGCATCTAGGTTATCTCGCTCTCCACTAGTGGCCTTCCCGGAGGCGGTGGACGGCCGATCGGAGCTCGGCCGCCTTCTGCTCCTCCTTGGCGACGATCTCGGCGGGCGCCCGCTCACGGAAGGCGGGGTTGCCGAGCTTCTCCTCGACCCGGGCGAGCTCGCCCTCCAACCGCTTCCGCGCCCGCAGGGCGGCGCGCCCCGTCGCCGGCCGCCGCGCGGCC
>DIZV01000178.1:3080-3705 GCA_002427995.1 Chloroflexi bacterium UBA6019 | reverse complement strand
TGGCAGAGCAGGAAGAAGAGGAGACGCCGACCACGGCCGAGGAGACTGAAGAAGCCGCCACGGCGGAGGAATAGGTTTAAGTGAACTTCCTGGAGGCGCTCTACAACGCGGTCCGGCTGCCCGAGCTGCGCAACAAGCTGCTCTTCACGGGCTTCCTGCTGATCGTCTTCCGGCTCTTCGCCAACGTCTCCATCCCCGGCGCTAGCGCCGCGGCGCTGCAATCGCTGTTCGGCAAGACGGCCCTCCTGGGGCTGCTCGACCTCTTCTCGGGCGGGGGCCTGTCGACCTTCTCGATCGTCGCCATGGGGCTCAACCCCTACATCAACGCCACCATCATCATGCAGCTGATGACGGTCGTCTCGACCCGGATCGAGGAGATCTCGAAGGAGGGCGAGCTCGGCCGCCGCCGAATCACCCGTTGGAGCCGCTACCTCACAGTGGCGCTGGCCGCCCTCCAGGCCTATGGCCTGACAGTGCTGTTCCAGCACACGACGCCCGCGATCCTCCCCGCCGACATGGACTGGTTCCAGCGGGCGACGATCATCGTCACCCTCACCGGCGGGACCGTGATGCTGATGTGGTTCGGCGAGCTGATCACCGAGCACGGGATCGGCAACGGCATCTC
>DIZV01000178.1:1799-2876 GCA_002427995.1 Chloroflexi bacterium UBA6019 | reverse complement strand
ACGGCGGGCATCATCGAGGTCCAGCAGGCGGTCCGAAAGATCCCCATCCAGTCGGCGCAGCGGATCGCCGGAGGCAGCCGGACGGTCGCCGCGCGGTCAAGCTTCCTGCCCATCCGCGTCAACACGGCGGGCGTCATCCCGATCATCTTCGCGATCTCGGTGATGTTCTTTCCGACCATCATCGCCAACTATTTCGCGGCTGCCCCGACCGACACCTGGTACTACAAGGTGTCGCAGTGGATCCAGACCTACTTCCAGCCCACCGGGCCCAATGTGGCGGCCGACGTCGCCTACAACGCGATCTACTTCCTGCTCGTCTTCGCGTTCACCTACTTCTACACCTCGGTCACCTTCAAGGTCGACGAGGTCGCGGACAACCTGAAGCGCTACTCGAGCTTCATCCCCGGCATCCGGCCCGGCCGGCCGACGGCGGAGTACCTCAACGCGGTGCTGAACCGGATCACATTCGCCGGTGCCATCTTCCTGGGGACGATCACCGTCATCCTGCCGATCGCGACCTCCCGGATCACCGGCATCAACCAGCAGCAGATGTACCTCGGAG
Source organism: Chloroflexi bacterium UBA6019 (assembly GCA_002427995.1). Taxonomy (GTDB): domain Bacteria; phylum Chloroflexota; class Dormibacteria; order Dormibacterales; family Dormibacteraceae; genus UBA6019. Next base: position 2,314 of record DIZV01000178.1, on the reverse strand, counting down.
GCACGGCGATCCTGATCGTCGTCGGCGTGGCGCTCGACACCATGAAACAGCTCGAGACGCAGCTGATCATGCGGCAGTACCGCGGCTTCATCCGCTGACCTCAGAATGAATCTCCTCCTCTTCGGACCTCCCGGCAGTGGCAAGGGCACCCAGGCCGACTTCCTCACCCAGGAGTTCGGCATCCCGCAGATCTCGACCGGGGACATCCTCCGCGACGACGTCAAGCGCGGGACCTCGCTCGGCCGGCAGGCGAGCGAGTACATGAAGCGGGGCGAGCTGGTACCGGACGAGGTGATGGTGAAGATGATCCGCGAGCGGATCAGCCTCCCCGACTGCTCCGACGGGTTCCTGCTCGACGGCTTCCCTCGCACGGTGCCGCAGGCCGAGGCGCTGGACGGCATGCTGGAGACGATCGGCAAACGCATCGACCGGCTGCTCTACCTGCACGTCGAGCTGGAGGAGCTGGTCCAGCGCCTCACCGGCCGCTGGGTCTGCCCCAGCTGCGCTCGCAGCTA
>DIZV01000178.1:0-1583 GCA_002427995.1 Chloroflexi bacterium UBA6019 | reverse complement strand
CGGCGTTCGGTGGTCTTCTACCAGCGCACCTATCCGATCCTCGAGTTCTACAAGAAGCGGGGGATCTCGGTCGAGATCGACGGCCAGGGCACCATCTCCGAGGTCCGCGAGCGCGTCCGCACCGCCCTCGCCGTCAGTCGGGAAGGAGGAGCGCGGTGATCAACCTCAAGACCAAGCATGAGATCGAGCTGATGGCGACCGCCGGGCGGCTTCTCAACTCGGTGATCACCGAGATGAGGGCCGCCTGCGCACCGGGAGTCACGACCGGCGACCTCGACCGGCTGGCGGACCAGCTCATCCGCAAGGGTGGTGCACGGCCCGGCTTCCTCGGCTACCAGGACTTCCCCCGCTCGACCTGCATCTCGGTCAACGACGAGGTCGTCCACGGCATCCCCGGCAAGCGCGCGATCCGCGACGGGGACATCGTCAGCCTCGACCTGGGGCTCGTCCTCGACGGCTTCTGGGCCGACATGGGCTGCACGGTGCCTGTCGGCCGCGTGGGCCCCGAGGCGCTGCGCCTGATCCGGGTCACCGAGGAGTCCTTCTGGGCGGGAATCGAGCACGCCGTCACCGGCGGCCGGCTGGGGGACATCAGCGCCGCCATCCAGGCCCACGTCGAAGGCGCCGGCTACTCGGTCGTGCGGCAGTTCGTCGGCCATGGCATCGGCCGCAACATGCACGAGGACCCCCAGGTCCCCAACTTCGGCGCTGGGGGGACGGGGCCTGAGCTGCGGCCGGGGATGACGCTGGCGATCGAGCCGATGGTCAACCAGGGCAGCTACGACGTCTACATCAAGCCGGACGGCTGGACGGTGATGACCGCCGACGGCCGGCTCTCCGCCTACTACGAGCACACCGTGGCGATCACGGCCGACGGCCCGCTGGTGCTCACCCTGGGCGCGAGCGAGGCCTCGCGTTTGAAGGCGACCGGATGAGGTATAATCGCGGTTCGTGCCCCAGCCGCCGATCTCGGTCGATGGGCGGATCATCGAGGCTCTCCCCGACGGGATGTTCCGCGTGGAGCTCGAGAATGGGGTCAAGGTCCTCGCTCATGTCGCCGATCGCCTCGCGACCCACTTCGCACGGGTCCTACCGGGTGACCGGGTCAGCGTGGAGCTGGCGGAGACGGACAGGTCCCGGGGACGAATAAGAGAGATCAAGAGATGAAGGTCAGGCCGTCGGTGAAGAAGATCTGCGTCAACTGCAAGGTGATCAGGCGCGAAGGCGTGGTCCGGGTCATCTGCACCAATCCGAAGCACAAGCAGCGACAGGGTTAGAGGAAAGAAGAAGAGGCGTATGGCTCGAATCGCCGGCATCGACATCCCTCGCGAGAAGCGGGTCGTCATCGCCATGACCTACATCATGGGGATCGGTCGGACGACCGCCGAAAAGATCGTTCGCCAGGCCAATGTCAACGCTGACACCCGGGTCAAGGAGCTCACCGACGACGAGGTCGGGCGGCTCCGCTCGATCGTCGACCGGATGGCGTCGACCAAGGACATCCTGATCGAAGGAGACCTCCGCCGCGAGGTGGCGATGAACATCAAGCGGCTGACCGAGATCGGCTCCTACCGGGGCATCCG
>DIZV01000004.1 GCA_002427995.1 Chloroflexi bacterium UBA6019 | reverse complement strand
GCGCCTTCACCCTTGACGCCCGCGTTCCCGGGGGGGGCGCAGCCCCCCCAGACAAGCCCCGCCGCGACAAACCGCACTCCCCCACCCGGGTGGAACGAGGCTCCTGGGCTCACCCGGCCACCCCCGCGAAGGATTGCACGACGCTCTTGAAAAGGCGCAGGCCGTCGGTGCCGCCCAGCTCCGGCTCGGCGCAGCGCTCGGGGTGGGGCATCATCCCGAGCACATTGCCCTCCCGGTTGACGATCCCGGCGATGTTGTGGATCGAGCCGTTGGGGTTCGCCGCCGGTACCACGTGACCGTCAGGCGCGCAATAGCGGAAGACGACCTGGTTCGCCTGCTCCAGCCGGGACAGGGTCGCCGGGTCGGCGAAGTAATTGCCCTCACCATGGGAGATCGGGATGCGGAGCACGTCGCGGCGCTCCAGCCCGGACGTGAAGAGGGTGTCGTCACGCTCGACCACGAGGTCGGTCCACTGGCAGCGGAACTCGCAGACGTCGTTGCGGAGCAGGGCCCCGGGCAGAAGGCCGGTTTCGCAGAGGACCTGGAAACCGTTGCAGATCCCCCAGACCAGGCCGCCGTGGGCGGCGAAGTTGACGATCGACTCGACCACCGGGCTGAAGCGGGCGATGGCGCCACAGCGGAGATGGTCGCCGTACGAGAACCCGCCCGGCAGGATCACGCAATCGCAGCCCTTCAGGTCGCGGTCCTTATGCCAGAGATATTCCAGTTCGGCGCCGAGGACCTCGGTCACGACCCAGCCGCAGTCCCGGTCGGAATACGTTCCCGGGAAGACCACGACTCCGAACTTCATCCGGAGGTGACTTTGGTCTCGGCTTCGTCGAGCAGGAAGCGGACGTCCTCGATGACGTGGTTGGCCAACAGCTTCTGGCACATCTCGGCGACCCGCCGGCGCGCCCCCACCTCGTCATCCGCTTCCAGCTGGAGCTCGATGTACTTGCCAATCCGGACGTCGGCGACCTCGGCGAATCCGAGCCGGTGGAGGCCAGCCTTCACCGTGTTCCCCTGGGGATCGTTGACGACGGGCTTGGGGGTGACGATGACCCGGGCGATCAGCTTCACCACCGGCCGCGCGCCTCCCCCTGGTAGAAGAGGTCGCGCGTCGTCATCTGCTTGTAGGCGACTAGGTACAGCTCACGAGTCCGCTCGACGACCTCCGCCGGCAGCTCGGGCGCCGGCGGCTGGCGGTTCCAGCCGCTGGCGGTGAGCCAGTCGCGCACGTACTGCTTGTCGTAGGAGGGAGGTGCCGAGCCCGGCTGCCAGCGGGCTTGGTCCCAAAAGCGCGAGCTGTCTGGCGTCAGGGCCTCATCGATCAGGATCAGCCGGCCGCCGGTCATCCCGAACTCGAACTTGGTGTCGGCCAGGATCAGCCCCTTCTGCTCGGCGGCCTCGGCCGCGAAGACGTAGAGCGCCAGGCTCGCGTCGCGGACCTGGCCGGCGAGCTCCTCGCCGATCTCCTTCGCCATGACCTTGAAGGACACGTTCTCGTCATGACCCGACTCGGCCTTGGTCGCCGGGGTGAAGATCGGCTCCGACAGCTTCTGCGACTCGACCAGCCCCTTGCGCAGCGGCTCGCCCGCGACAGTGCCGTTCTCTTTGTACTCGGCCCAGGCACTGCCGGCGAGGTAGCCTCGGACGACGCACTCGAAGTCGATGCGCTTGGCCTTGCGGACGACCATGAAGCGCCCCGCCAGCTCATCGCGCCGGTGCTTGAGCGCGCCGGGCAGGTCGGGCACCATCCCCGAAACCAGGTGGTTCTCCTGGAAGGAGTGGGTCTGGCTGAACCACCAGATCGAAAGCTGGGTCAGCACCTTGCCCTTATCGGGGATGCCGGTGGGCAGGATCACGTCGAAGGCCGAGATCCGGTCGGTTGCGACCATCAGGAGCTGGTCGTCGTGCAGCTCGTAGGTGTCGCGGACCTTGCCCCGGGCGTAGACCGGGAGGTCGATCTCGGTCGTCATCAACGCGGGTCCGGGCGTCACTTCGGCACTCCCAAGTTCAGTCGGTCGAATACGACGTCGATGTTCTGCAGGTAGTGGTCAGGGTTGAAAAGGCTATCGAGGTCCGCCAACCTTTCGCGGACAGCGGGCTCCGCCTCGAGGTTGGAGCGGAAGCCTCCGTCCCCGTCCAGCGCGCGGAGCGCGGCCGACTGCACGATCCCGTAGGCGTCCTCCCGGCTCATCCCGGAGTCGACCAGCGCGAGCAGGACCCGCTGCGAAAAGACGACGCCGCCACCCGCCTCGAGGTTGCGCAGCATCCGGTCGGGCCGGATCTCGAGCCCGGCGAGGACCAGGTGCAGCTGGATCGCCATGTAGTCGAGCAGGGCGCAGGCGTCAGGAAAAATCACCCTCTCCGCCGAGGAGTGGCTGATGTCGCGCTCGTGCCAGAGCGCCATGTTCTCCAAAGCGGTCGCGGCATAGCCGCGGACGACCCGCGCCAGCCCGCAGATCCGCTCGGTGAGGACGGGGTTGCGTTTGTGGGGCATCGCGCTCGACCCCTTCTGCTCCCGGCCGAACGGCTCGAAGACCTCCGCCACCTCGGTCCGCTGCAGGTGCCGGATCTCGAGGGCGATCCGTTCCAGGGTTCCGGCGGCGATCGACAGCGTGGCCAGGAACTCGGCGTGGCGGTCGCGGCTGACGACCTGGGTGCCCGCGCGGTCGACGCCGAGTCCGAGAGCCCCGAGCACCTTCTCCTCGATCGCGGGGGGGATGGTCGCGTGCGAGCCGACAGCGCCGCTCAGCTTTCCGACCGAGATCTCGACCCGCGCCCGGGCGAGGCGGTCGAGCGAGCGGTCAAGCTCGGCGACCCAGCCGGCCACCTTGAAGCCGAAGGTGATCGGCTCGGCGTGAATGCCGTGGGTGCGCCCCGCCATCAGGGTGCGGCGGTGGGCGATGGCCACCTCGGCGGCCACGGCCCGCACCTTCTCGAGGTCGGTCAGGATGACGTCTGCCGCCTCCCGCAACTGAAGGGCGAAGGCGGTGTCGAGGACATCCGAGCTGGTGAGCCCGAGGTGGAGGAAGCGCGACTCCGGTCCGATCGACTCCCCGACGACGGTGAGGAAGGCGATCACGTCGTGCCCGACCCGCTCTTCAACCTCTGCGATCCTCCCAGTGTCGAAGCTGGCGCGACGAATGGCGGGCAGCGCGGCGGCGGGGATGCGGCCGGTCTCAGCCCATGCCTCACAGGCCAGGATCTCGATCCGGAGCCAATGTTCGAACCGCCGGCGGTCGGACCAGACCTCCCGCATCGCCGCGGGGGAGTAACGCTCGATCAAGGAGTGGGGAAATACCTCAGAACCAGCTGGCTTGTCGGGCGCCACGAATTATAGAGGGGAGGTTCCAGCGGCCCGGTTGGTCGGGGGCCGGCGCCCGCCGATAATGTGCCGGTGACCACTTCGATCGTAACTTCGCGCCTCGAAGGGTCGTTCCATGCCTCGATATCCGGCCCATGAGCGGTTGAGCACTCCCGACTCGCGAGATGCCGAGCGGCTTCTCGTCGAGCGAGCCAAGACAGACCCGGAGGCTTTCGGGGCGCTCTACGATCGCCACTTCGGGCAGATTTACAGGTTTGTGTTTTCGAGGTTGAGGGACCAGACAGCAGCTGAGGACGTCACTTCCGAAGTGTTCATGAAGGCACTTCGGAGCATCCCGCGTTACCAGGACACGGGACGTCCCTTCACGGCCTGGCTTTACCAGATCTCGGTCAACACGATCAACGATCGCTACCGGGCCACGCGCCCGACCGTCGACCTCGACGAGATGTACGACCTGGCCGCCGCCGGTCCCGGCCTGGAGGACACAGCGGTCCAGCAGGCTGAAATGCGGGAGATCTGGCGCTCGGTCGAGTCGCTGCCGGCGCAGCAGCGGACCGCGCTGGTGCTGAAGTTCCAGGAGGACCTCAAGATCTCCGACATCGCGGCCGTGATGGGAAAGAGCGACGGCGCGGTGAAGCTGCTCATCCATCGCGGGGTCACACGGCTCCGGTCGGTGCTGAAGGAGGACGGCCGGTGAGCGGCCGCCGCGACCCCGACCTGGAGGATCTCTTCGACCAGGACCCGGGGCTGGAGCGCTACGCCAACCTGCTCCGCTCCGCCCGCCTCAAGCCGCCGCCCCTCGATCCTGGCTTCCGGCCGGCCCTCCGCCGGCGCCTGATGCACAAGGCCTACGACCGCTACCAGGAGCAGGGGCGACTGGGCTTTTTGTCCCGCCTCTTCAACGGCCCCGCTTTCGCCGCGACCGCGGCCGTGGCCGGCATCGTCCTGATCGCGGCGCTTTTCGTCGCCAACGCCGGCAACTTCTTCGGGACCGGCCCGGTCCAGGTCACCACCGTCGGCTCGGTCGCGGTCGACCAGCCGATCCTGGTCAGCTTCAGCCAGCCGATGAACCATCAGTCGGTGGAACAGTCGATCCAGATCGAGCCGGCGACCCAGGTCACCTACAGCTGGCAGGGCAACAACCTCGTCATCCAGCCGGCGTCGGGCGAGCTGGCGCCCAACACCCAGTACCACGTGACGGTCGCCGCCGACGCCAAGACGGCACCGGGGGTCAAGATCGGCCAGCCGGCCGTGGTGGCGGTCACGACCGCCGCTCTGCCGTCGCCGGTCCCCAGCCCCAGCCCCAGCCCGTCGCCCCCGGCTCCGCCGCAGATCACCGCCGAGCGATCTCTCTCCGGCCCCGCGAGTCGGATCGCCGGCTGGTCCGCCGACGGCAAGACCCTGCTCTTCATCGACGTGGCCAGCCTGAAGTCGATCAACGCCGACGGAACCGGGCTGAAGACCATTCAGACCGGCGTCAAGCTGGCCTCCGTCGCGCCTGCCGGCGCCGCGCTCGCCTACGTGACCGACGGAGGCGATCCCAAGCTCTACCTGGCGGGTCTCGACGGAAGCGCGGCGCAGGTTGCCGATGGGCGCGACGTGACCGCGATCGGCTGGCAGAACGGCAAGCCCCTGGTCGTCTTCCAGGCCGACGTCGGACCGGCCGGCGCGACGCCCCAGGCAAAGCTCCCCAACCCGGCTGCTTGCCTCTTCTCGCCGGACGCGACCAAGCTGATCTGCGCAACGCTGAGCCAGGCGACCGAGACCAGCCCCAAGGTGGGTACAACCTTCCTCTTCGACATCGCCAGCCAGAAGTCGACCAGCTGGACCGGCTTCGCCCAGCGCTTCGCCTGGAGCCCGGACGGGACCCGGCTCGCCTACTGGCGCGACGGCGCGACCTTCGTCGGCGCTCCCGATGGCAGCCCGGGGATCGAGATCCTGAAGTCAATCGCCCCGAACTGGCTCAGCTGGAGCCCGGATGGGAAGCTCCTCCTGCTCGCCGGCCCCGATGGTTCGTCGATCGTCAAGGCGGACGGGACCGGCCTCCACCAGCTCTCCCAGGCGGCCTTCCAGGACCCGCTCTGGGCGCCGGTCGGCAGCCGGTTCGCCTTCGTCCGCAGCGATTCGCTCTGGGTCGACGACGTCGCCGTTGCCGGCAACAGCCTCGATCTGGGCGCCGCGGGTGAAGTCGTCAGCCAGTACGAGCAGGCCCGAATCAAGAACGACGCGGCGTCGGCCGGCGCCCTGCTCGGCCCCAGCGCGTCACCCGTGGCGCCATCGCCGCTATCCCCCGACCTCCATCTGGGTCGCTCCTTCGTGATCTCCAGCCAGGCGACCGCGAAGGACGTTCGCTTCACGGTCCGGCTGATCTTCTCCCGGGGCGCCAACGAGGTTCGCTACCAGGACGAGTCCCTGGTGCTGGTTGGCGCTGGAACCGGCTTCAAGATCGACTCCATCACCGACTCGAGCCCCCGCGACCTGGGTAAGGGCCCTACCGTCAACTCTGCCGCCGTCCAGGACGGGGGCGTCGTGGTGGTTTTCGACAGCGACCTGGACCAGCTTTCGGTGATCGGCAGCGTGGGCCTCACGGGCGCCGACGGCAAGCCCGTCGCCCTGACGACCAGTTCCGCGGGCCGCAAGCTGACCGTCATCGCCCACCTGAACCCCGGCGCCAAGTACCGGCTCACCGTGTCGAACGCGGTCAAGGACATTGCCGGCCAGCCTCTCCAGGACGGCTACGAGTACGACTTCGTGGCCGTCGCGCCGGTGCCCAGCCCGACTCCCTCTCCCTAGCCGCGAGCTAGAGCCTCTGGATGGCCCGGAAGAATCGCCTCGGTCCCGAAGTCGAGAGCGCCGGCCGGGATCCGC
>DIZV01000084.1:12300-12611 GCA_002427995.1 Chloroflexi bacterium UBA6019 | reverse complement strand
GCCGTGATCAGGTCCCGGACGTCCTCGCTGAGGCCGGCTGATGCGGGCATCATCGTCTGAGCCCTCCGCCCCAGCTCCATCGGGTCATATTGCGACTGCCCCCGGTCCCGGCTCAGGCTCGACTCGCGCCGGGCCTCGCGCTCCTCCTCCGCCGTCTCGGCGGCGGTGGCATAGGTCGTCTGGGTCGAGCTGAAGGGGACGACGACGACCTCCCGGATGATGTCGCCGCCGGGGCGCCGGTAGGGATCGGACTCCAGCAGCGGGTCCTTGATCACCGGCATCATGCTGTCGGCGCCGGCCGGGATGTAGCG
>DIZV01000084.1:7735-12022 GCA_002427995.1 Chloroflexi bacterium UBA6019 | reverse complement strand
ACCTGGACGCCGTAGAAGGCCGCCTTGTCGAGCAGCTTGGGCACGTAGCCGGTGGCGTTGTACTCGAGGTGGAGGTCGGCGCCCATGCCAAGGACGTAGATGTCGCGCAGCACGGGTCCATCGGCGTTGTAGCCGAGGACCTCGGCGACCTGCACGATCTTGCGCCTGCCATCGGGCATCCGAGCCTGGTGGACGAGCATGTTGATCGCCGACCCGATCTGCGCCCGCACCGCCTCGTAGGGGAGGTCGATGGAGGCCATCATGACCATCGTCTCGAGGCGGCTCAAGGCGTCGCGGGCCGAGTTGGAGTGGATCGTCGACATCGAGCCGTCGTGGCCGGTGTTCATCGCCTGCAGCATGTCGAGCGCCTCGCCACCGCGCACCTCGCCGACCAGGATTCGGTCCGGGCGCATCCGGAGCGAGTTGCGAACCAGCTGGCGGATGGTCAGCTCGCCCTTGCCCTCGACGTTGGGTGGCCGGTGCTCGAGTGAGACCACGTGCGGGTGCTGGATCTGCAGCTCGGCCGCGTCCTCGATGGTGACGACGCGCTGGTTCTCCGGGATGTAGGAGGCCATGACGTTGAGGGAGGTCGTCTTCCCCGATCCGGTGCCTCCCGAGACCAGGATGTTCATCCGGCCGAGGACGCAGGCGCGCAGGAAGTCGGCCATCGCCGGGCTCAGCGATCCCTCCCGGAGGAGGTCGTCGATATCCATCACAAAGTCGCGGAACTTGCGGATCGTCAGCGAGGGGCCGCGCAGCGCCGCCGGCCGGATGATGGCGTTGATACGGCTGCCGTCCGGGAGGCGGGCGTCGACCATCGGGCTCAGCTCGTCGATGTGGCGGCCGGTGACGGCGATCATCCGGCGGATCGTCTCCAACAGCTGGCCCTCGTCCTGGAAGCGGGCCTCCGCCTTCATCAGCATGCCGTCGCGCTCGACATAGACGTCGTCCGGCCCGTTGACCATGATCTCTGACACTGCGGGGTCGCGAAGGAGATGGTCGAGGGGGCCATAGCCGACCGCCTGGAGGAGGATCTGGTCGATCAGCTCGGTCCGCTCGGAGAGGGTCAGGGTGAGCTGGTCCTCCTCCATCAGGCTGTCGATGTGGAGCCGGACCGAGCGCGTGAAGGACTCCTGGTCGCCGCTCGAGAGGTCGGAGTCGCGGATCAGCGCCAGGCGGTCGCGGTAGTGGGCCGCGAGCTGGGTGATCCGGGAACCGCGGCCGGCGGCGTCCTTGCCGCCGAGGAGGCCGGTCTGGTCGGTCCGGCGCCGGCGCGGCGCCGCCGTCCACTGCGTCAGGCCGACGCCCCAGCGGTCGATGAAGCGCACCTCGAGCAGGGATTGGGCGCAGACCAGGACGGGCGAGACGAACTCGGTGTCCGGGACGCGCATCCGGACCGGGAAGCCTTCGATGGTGGCACCGGGGAGCCCGGCGAGGTAGGCCTGGATGGTGTCGCCGTCGCGGAAGCTGAGAAGCGCCTTGCGCTCGGTCTCGGAGTCGCCCGGGTCGGACTCGAGAGCGCCTCCAAGGACGATGTACTTGAGGTTCGCCAGCGGCACCCAGGTCGCCTCGGTACCCGGGCCGGCGGTCTGGATCGGGATGCCGCGGCGGGAGATGGCGACCACGTCCGAGTGGCCTTCGATCACCTGTCCGCCCAGAAGGTGGACGGTGACCTCCGCCGGCCCGATGGCGACCGCGTCCAGCTCCTGGGTCACCAGATGTCCTTCCCGAGTCTGAGCCATCAGGGCGTCCCCCGGCGAGTGTTCGATTGCCTCACGGCGCCGGGAATCCTACCACCGGAGATGGCGGATTTCCGCTTCTCGGCCGGTTACGCGGCCGAAGGGCGGCCGCTCCGCCGCGAGCGACGGCGGCGCCGCGGCATGACGCTGGTCGGCGGGGCGACGGTGGCGACGGCCTTTTCGGCGGCCGCCGGGTGGATGCCGTTGCGGCTGACGTAGCGCCAACCGCCCTCGCTGAGCAGGTGCTCGGCGTCGATCTCGGGCAGCTCCGGGGCGCCCTGGCGGCGCAGCTTCGACCAGTTCGACATGTCCTCCGGGCTGACCATCGTCAGCGCCCGGCCCTCGTTGCCCATCCGGGCCGTTCGGCCGATCCGGTGGGTCATCCACTGGGCGGTGTCGGGGAGCTCGAAGTTGATGACGAGGCCGACATGGCTGATGTCGAGGCCGCGGGCGGCGACGTTGGTCGCCACCAGGATGTCCGCCCGCTGGTCGCGGAAGGATTCCATCGTCTTGTCGCGGGCCCCCTGCGAGAGGTTGCCCTGCAGCTCGACGCTGTCGTGGCCGAGCGCCTTGAGGTCGCGGTTCAGCTTCTTGACGCCATGCTTGGTCCGCCCGAAGACGATCGCCGAGCCCTTGTGGCGGCGGAGGAGGCGGTTCAGCACCTGCAGCTTGTCCCCCTTGTCCACCCTCAGCAGACCGTGCTCGAGGAGTGACTCGGCGGGCCCGTCAACCTTGATCCGGATCGGATCCTGGAGGTGCTTGTCGATCATCCGGGTGACCCATTCCGGCATCGTCGCCGAGGCCAGCACGGTCTGCGGCTGATAGGTCATCGCCATCAGCTTCTCGACGTCCGGAGCGAAGCCCGCGTCGAGCATCTCGTCGGCCTCGTCGAGGACCAGGTACTCGACCCGGCTCAGCGTCACGAGGCGCCGGCCGATCATGTCGAGGATCCGGCCCGGGGTGCCGATCACGATGTCGGGCCCCTTCTTCAAGTCGTTGGTCTGGGTCGCGTAGCCGACGCCGCCATAGAGCAGAGCCGAGCGCAGACCGGTGGAGAAGCTCCTCCAGACGGCGTCGATCTGGACTGCCAGCTCGCGGGTCGGCGTGACCACCAGGACCCGCGGGCCCTGGCCGGTCGAGGTCAGCAGCCCCTGGGCCGCCGGGATCAGGAAGGCGAGGGTCTTGCCCGAGCCGGTCGGAGCTGCGATGACGACGTCGTCGCCGTCGAGGAGGGGTGGGATCGCCTCGGCCTGGACGAGGACGGGCGTTTCGATGTTGGTGCGCGTGAGCGCGTCGAGGATGCGGGGCTCAAGGCCCAGCTCGGCGAAGCTAATCAACGGGGAGTACTCCTAATTCCTCCCCTTGTTCTGGATTTACTGCCTCGTCGTCTCAGGACTCACGTTGTTATGACGGAGTGGGAAGGACCCCGAGCGGGCTTCTGGCAGAACTATACCCGCCCGGGATCGCTTGTATTCCTGTCGGCTGGCTAGGAGACGACGCTGAGCGGCTCCTCGGCGACCGCGACCCGCGGCTCGAGCGCGATCTCGAGCACCTCCTTGACGTCGCTGGCAAGGTGAAACCGCATCTCGTCCCGGACCGACTGCGGGAGGTCGTCGAGATCCGCCTCGTTGCGCTTGGGCAGGATCACCTCCTTGAGGCCGGCGCGGTGCGCGGCGAGCACCTTCTGCTTGACGCCGCCGATCGGAAGCACCTTCCCCTGCAGGGTCACCTCGCCCGTCATCCCGACCGTGTTCCGGACCGGCCGGCCGGTGAGCAGGCTCGTGATCGCGGTGACCATCGCGACGCCCGCCGACGGCCCGTCCTTGGGAATCGCCCCCGCCGGCACGTGGACGTGGATTCGCTTGTCCGACAGCTCCTTGTCGACGCCGAGCAGGTCGCGCCGGGAGCGGACGTAGCTGAGCGCGATCTGAGCCGACTCCTTCATCACCTCGCCCAGCTGGCCGGTGAGGGTCAGCGCGCCGACCTCGCCATCGATCGCGCTGGCTTCGATGAAGAGCACGTCGCCGCCGGTGCCGGTGACGGCGAGGCCGGTCGCCACCCCGGGGACCGAGGTCCGCTCGGCGACCTCGTTCTGGAACTTGGGGCGGCCGAGGTACTCCTTGATGTCGCCGGTGTCGACCACGAGCGGCTTCTCCGACCGCTTGGCGTCGAGCCTGGTGGTGACCTTGCGAAGCACCTTCCCGATCTCCCGCTCGAGGTTGCGTACGCCCGCCTCCCGGGTGTAGTCGGAGATGATCAGGTCGATCGCGGCGTCGGTCAGGTCCACCTCAGCGGCGTCGAGCCCGTTGCGCTCGAGCTGCCGCGGCAGCAGGTGAGTGCGGCCGATGGCCAGCTTCTCCTGCTCGGTGTAGCCGTCCAGCCGGACCAGCTCCATCCGGTCGAGCAGCGGCCCGGGGATCGTGTCGGCGACGTTGGCCGTGGGGATGAAGAGCACCTCCGAGAGGTCGAGATCCACCTCCAGGTAGTGGTCGCGGAAGCTGTGGTTCTGGGCCGGGTCGAGGACCTCGAGCAGCGCCGAGGAGGGGTC
>DIZV01000084.1:5004-7583 GCA_002427995.1 Chloroflexi bacterium UBA6019 | reverse complement strand
GGAGGCCCGACCAGGGTGATGATGGCGCCCGAGCCCCGTCCCCCGACCGCCTGCAGGCCGCGCTCGGATCGCCGCTTGCGGACGGCCAGGAACTCGATGATCCGATCCTTGACGTCGTCGAGCCCGGTGTGGTCCTCGTCCAGGATCCGGCGCGCCTCGACGAGGTCGAAGTTGTCCTCGGATCGCCTGTCCCAGGGCAGCTCCAGCATCCAGTCCAGGTAGTTGCGAATCCAGCCGTACTCGGGCGACTGCTCGCTGGTGCGCTCGAGGCGATCGAGCTCGCGCACGACCTCCTTCTTGACGGCGTCGGGCATTCCGGCCTTCTCGACGCGGTCCCGGTACTCGGTGGCGGTGTCGCCCTCCTCGCCCAGCTGCTTTTTGATCGCGGACATCTGCTGGCGGAGCAGGAACTCGCGCTGCTGCTTCTCCATCCCGTCGCGGACCTCGTTCCGGATCGACTCCTTGAGGGTCATCTCGGAGAGCGTGTCGCGGGTCCACGGAACCAGCCGGGCGAGCCGCTTCTCGACGTCCAGCTCCTCCAGCAGCTCGACCTTCTGCTCGATCGAGAGGTCGGGTGAGTAACCGGCCATGTCGGCCAGGTGGCCGGGGTTCTCGATGCCGCGCAGCATCTGGGCGATCGGCCGCGCGTCGCGCAGCTCGAGGATGTTCTCGATGATGGCGCGGTACTCGCGCATCAGCTCTCGAGCCCGGTCGCTCGGTGCGGTCGGATCGAAGACGGGGGTGAACTCGGCGACCAGGGCCCCGTTCAGGTCCGCCTCGACCTTTCCGACCACGGCCCGGTGGCGGCCCTGGACGACGACGATCTCCTCCCCGCCGGGAAGGCTCCCCGTGTCCTCCAGCTTGGCGACGGTGCCGACGGCGGCGTAGCGGCCGCCGACCTTGGGCAGCAGCACCACGTGGCGGGTCTCCAGGTTGGCGGCGGCGACGGCCGCCCTGGCCTCGGACGAGTCGAGCTGGATGGTGACGTTCATGTGCGGCAGAACCACCCCGGCGGACAGGGGCAGCACCGGCAGCTTCTCTCTGACTTCGGACATTGCCTTTCTCTTCTTCTTCTTCGTTAGCGGCTTCGGCTTCGGATTCGACTCGGTTCGCTTCGAGGCGGTGGCATCATTTTTCCCGGCCGCCTGACCCTGAAACCTCGGCCCGGAGGGCGGCTATTTCCTTGCGCCATCCTTAACCTTGAATGACTGCCGCGGCAAGCGACGGACGAGGGCCGGGCGGCGCCGCGGCCTACGTGCCACTGGCCGTCCTCTTCTCGCTGCTCTGGGCCTCCGCCTTCCTCGCCGTCAAGGTCGCCCTCCGCTACAGCCCGCCGCTCTTCCTCATGGGCTCCCGCTTCCTGCTGGCGGCAGCGCTCCTGCTCGGGCTCGCCCTTCTCCAGCGCCGTCGCTTCCCCGCCGGCCCGGCGGCCTGGGCCCGGCTGGCGGTGCTCGGGCTTCTCAACTACGCCCTCTACCTGGGCATCGCCGCGGTGGCGCTCCGCCACCTCTCGGGCGGGATGGGCGCCGTCCTCGCCAGCACCATCCCGCTCCTGCTCGCGGCGGCCGGCTTCCTCCTCCTCGGCGAGCGGCTCAACCGCCCCCGGCTGGCCGGCCTGGCGATCGCCTTCGCCAGCGTGGTGCTCGTCATGTACTCGCGCACCAGCGCCTCCGACCAGCCGGGGGCGATGCTCCTGATCCTGCTCGCCAACGTCTTCTACGCGGCGGGCACGATCCTCTTCAAGCGCTGGCGGCCGGCCGAGGACGCCATCGTCCTCAACGGCGTGCAGTTCCTCGCCGCGGGCGTCGCGGTGCTGGTACCGAGCCTTTTGACCGAGCCGGTCACGAGCGTGCGACCGGTCCTGCCCTTCCTCCTCGCGATGGCCTACCTGCTCTTCGCCGTCTCGCTGGGCGCGATGTCGATCTGGTTCCACCTCCTTCGCAGCGGCGACGCAACCCGCGCCAGCTCCTATTTCTTCCTCAACCCGATCTTCGGCCTCTTCCTCGGGGCGGTCCTTCTCGCCGAGCCGGTCCACCTCCTCGACATCGCCGGCACGATCGGCGTCGCGCTCGGCATCTACCTCGTTCAAAGGCCCTTATCCCCGCACTAGAATGTGGGCCGTCCGCAGTTTGAGAACGCGGCCCACGATCCAGGAATTGAACTGAGGAGGTACCCACCGAATGGGCAAGAACAAGAAGGCACCGTCCAAGAGCCTCAAGGAGAAGCGGGCGGAGAAGAAGGCGAAGGAAGCCGACAAGCCCTCCGCCAAGACCGTCTCCAAGACCGCGCGCGCCAGCGGCGCCAAGGGCTAGGCCCGGCCGCAGCCATTTCCCTGAACCGCCGGGCCGCTGCGCCCGGCGGGTCACCTTCCGCTCGGGGACGAATTCTCGCAGCCCCGCCGGGCCAATTCGGTTAGAGTCGCCGCGACCCGTGAGCTCTCAACCCCCCGCGCCGCCGGCACCTCGCGCGTCGGAGCTGACCCGCGGCTACGCCGAGTGGTTCGCCTGGGCCGGCGGCCAATACCGGGACGAACGACAGGCGCGCGTCGCCACCGAGGCCGCCGTCGCCGCGCTGGTCGG
>DIZV01000084.1:0-4837 GCA_002427995.1 Chloroflexi bacterium UBA6019 | reverse complement strand
GGGCGCCGCCGCGGCCGCCGCCCAGCAGGCGGTGGCCGCCCCCGATGCCGCCACCCGGCCGCTGACGGCCGACATGCCGACCCAGGCCTACGGCACCTGGTACGCCTGGGCGGTTCGCAAGGCGGGGGTCGAGCCCGAGCGGGCCCACCTGGCGGCGGCCGCCGGGCGCGCCGCCCAGGCTGCCGGGCTGCCGGTGCCGGAAGCGCAGCGGCAGGCGCTGACGGCCGCCGGCGTCCCGGCCCCGGCCGCCCTGGCGCCATCGCGGCCGGGCAGCTCGGGCCTCAGCTGGCGCGACCCCGCGCTGCGGGCGATCGTGTACGGGATCGTTTGCCTGGTCCTGCCCTTCTTCCACTTCTACCTGATCGTCCTGCCCTTCCTCGGGCTCGCCTACGCGATCCGCGCCCTGACGCAGTCCCGGCTGGTCTATGGCATCGTCGGCGTGGGCGTGAACGGCGTCGCCGCTGCCATAACAGCGGCGTTCTTCTTCGGCCTGCTCAGCACCCACGGGCGGTGAGCCCCCCGATCAGGTGATCGTCACCTCGAACTCGTTCTGCCCCATGGTGACGACGCTGCCGGTCACCAAAACCTTCTCGACCACTCGGGCTCCATCGACCAGGGTTCCGTTGGAGCCACCCAGGTCGACGACCAGGAACTCGCCCTCGCGCTTCTCGAACCGGGCATGGCGGCGCGAGGTGGTCGGGTCGCTGACGACGACACCGTTGTCGGGAGAGCGTCCAACGTAGAGCGGGCTGGTGTCGAGCGCGAACCGCCGCCCGGCGTCGGGGCCTGATCTCACCGTCACCACCGCCGAGCGCGCTGCCGCCGCCACCGCCCCCCCATTTAAGGCCCCCAGCACCGTCGTCGGCTGGATCCCGCCCGGGGGCGCCGCCAGCCTCGACCGCTGCAAGAGCACCGTCTGGGCCGGCGAGGCCGGTGCGAGACCGCTTGGAGAGGGTTGTCGGAGCGCGTCCCGGACGACCTCGGCCAGGGCCGCGATGAACTTGGGCCGGCTGTTGAAGGACTCCGTCCGGCGAAGCTCGATCCCGCGCTCCCGGGCGAAATCCCGCGCCTCGCGGTCGAGGTCGTAGAGCACCTCCAGGTGATCGGCAACGAAGCCGATCGGGCAGACCAGGACCCGCTTTGCCCCGGACCTCTCGAGGGCGTCCAAGAGGTCCGGCCCGAGCCACGGCTCGCCGGTCTTGCTCGCCGATTGGAAGGCGAACTCCCACTCTGGCAGCGCCATGCCCTCCCCGACCAGCCGGCAGGATTCGAGCAGGTGGTCGAAGTAGCCATCGCCCTCGGCGATGATCCTCTCGGGCAGGCTGTGGGCGGTGAAGAAGAGCCGGTCGGGGGTGAACTGCTCCAGCGCTTCCGCGAGGATCGCCCTCACGGCGCCGATGAAGGCGGGATGATCGTGGAAGCCGGGCACGAAGACGAGCTCGCCGGGCCATGCCTCGGCCAGCGCCCGCTGGTAGCCGCCGAGGCTGATCCGCGCGTAATGGGGCGCCAGCGGGAGCCCGACGAGGCGTTCGATGCCGGCCCGGCGGGCCGTCTCGGCGCCCTCGGCGATGAACGGCGGTGCGTGCTTGAAACCGACGAAGACGGGCAGGCCGAGCCGCGCCTCGAGCGCCCGTGCCTGGGCGTTGGTGATCTCGCTCAGCGGCGAACCGCCGATCGCCCGGTAGCGTTCGGTGAGCTCCTCCAGGGCCTCGGCCGAGGGCGGTCGCCCGCCGCGGATGTTGGTGAAGTAGGGCTCGATGCCGGCCTCGCCCGCGGGGCTGCCGTAGGCCAGGCAGAGGACGCCCGTGCGGGGCTCAGCCAACTGGTGCCGGCTCCCACTCGTGGACCGTCTCGACCAGCAGCTGGAGGTTTTCGAGCGGCGTCGCGGGCAGCACCCCGTGACCGAGATTGAAGATATGACCGGGCCGGCCCTCGGCCCGGCGGAGCACGTCGCGGACCCGCTCGCGGACCAGCTCCGGCGGCCCCAGCAGCACCGCCGGGTCGAGGTTGCCCTGGATCCCAAGCTGGTGGCCGACCCGGGCCCAGCCCCGGTCGAGCGGAACGCGCCAGTCGAGCGACACGATGTCGGGCCCGGTCGCGGCGATCGGCTCCAGCAGCCCGGCCGTGTTGGTGCCGAAGTGGACCCGGGGCACGCCCAGCGACGCCAGCGCCTCGAAGATCGACCGGGTGTGAGGCAGGACGAGCTGCTCGTAGTCCTCCAGGGCCAGCGCGCCCACCCAGGAGTCGAAGAGCTGGACCGCCACGGCGCCCGCTTCGACCTGGGCCCGGAGGTAGGCGCTCATGGTGGCGGCGAGCTTGCCGAGGAGCTCCTGGAAGGCGGCTGGCTGCGAGTACATGAAGGCCTTGACCTTGCTGAAATCGCGGCTCGGGCGACCCTCGACCAGGTAGCTGGCGAGGGTGAAGGGAGCGCCGCTGAAGCAGATCACCGGCACCGGAGAGGAGGCGGCGACCTGGCGCACCGCGGCGATCACCGTGGGCGCCGCCTCCTCGCCGGCCGGGACCCGCAGGCGGGTCACATCGGCGGCGGACGCGACCGGCCGGGCGATCACCGGCCCGACGTTCTCCACCAGCTCGAACTCGACCCCCATCCCGACCAGTGGCAGCATGATGTCGGCGAACATCACGGCCGCGTCGACGCCGAGGCGCCGGACCGGCTGCAGGGTCACCTCGGCGCAGAGCTCGGGCTGGGCGACGATCTCGACCAGGCTCCAGCGTTCGCGCAGCTTGCGGTACTCGGGCAGCGAGCGCCCGGCCTGTCGCATCAACCAGACGGGGGTCCGGTCGACCGGCCGCCGGTTGGCGGCGTCGAGAAAACGGCTCATGCGGGCAGCGACTCGAGCGTGCGCACGATCGCCTCGTCGTCGTGGGCGGCGGAGACGAACCAGGCCTCGAACTGGGAGGGTGGCAGGAGCACGCCGCCGGACCGCAGGGCTCCGAAGAAGCGGGCGAAGGCTGCCCGGTCCGAGTCCTTCGCCTGGGCGAAGTCGCGGGGCGGAGCAGCGCGGAAGAAGAGGGTCAGCAGCGAGCCGACCCGGGCGACCGCGGTGCCGGGCCGGCGGAGCCCTTCCGCAAGCCGGGCGGCCCGCGCCTCGAGGCCGGCGTAGACGGCCGGCGTCAGCTCCTTCAGGGTTGCCTCCCCCGCCGCCATCACCAGCGGGTGGCCGGAGAGGGTGCCGGCCTGGTAGACCGGGCCCGCCGGCGCCACCAGGTCGAGGAGGTCAGCCCGGCCACCGAAGGCGCCGACCGGCAGGCCGCCGCCGATGATCTTGCCGAGGACGGTCAGGTCGGGCCGGACGCCGTAGAGCTCCTGGGCGCCGCCGGGCGCGACCCGGAAGCCGGTGATCACCTCGTCGAAGACCAGGATCGCCCCCGCCCCGTCGGCAAGCCGGCGGAGGCCTTCCAGAAAGCCAGGCAACGGTGCCACGACGCCCATGTTGGCGGCAACCGGCTCGACGATCACGGCGGCAACCTGGCCGGGATGCCGGTCGAGGAGGCCGGCAACCGAATCGAGGTCGTTGTAGGCGGCCACCAGGGTCTGGGCGGCGACCGCCGCCGGCACCCCGGCGCTGCCCGGCAGCGAGAGCGTCGCCACGCCCGAGCCGGCCTCGACCAGGAGCGAGTCGGCATGGCCGTGGTAACCCCCGTCGAACTTGAGCACGAGGTCGCGGCCGGTGGCCGCGCGGGCAACCCGGAGGGCGCTCATCGCCGCCTCGGTCCCACTGTTGACGAACCGGATCCGCTCGATCGAGGGCATCCGGGACCGGATCAGCTCGGCCAGCCGGACCTCGCCCGGACCCGTCGCGCCGAAGGAGCCGCCCGCTTCAGCCGCGCAGCGGATCGCCTCCACCACGGCCGGGTGCGCGTGGCCGAGCAGGAGGGGCCCGAAGGCACCGACGTAGTCGAGGTAGCGATTGCCGTCGGCGTCCCAGACGTGGGGCCCTGCGCCCCGGACCAGGATCGGCGGCTCGCCCCCGACGGCGCGGTAGGCCCGGACGGGGCTGTTGACGCCGCCCGGAAAGAGTCCGGCGGCGCGCTCGCGCCAGTCGGCTGCCGTGATCGTCATCGAGCGCCGAGGAGCGAGGTGATCTCGGCGATCGGGCGGTGGATGCCCGCCAGCAGCGGGGTGTCCCGCACCGTCGACCGGCGGCTCTCAGTGCCCCGGAGCGCCCGCACCAGTTCGCCGAACCGGGCCAGGTCGTCGGTCTCGTAGGCGACCAGGAAATCCATGTCGTCGATCCCGAAGCTGTTGGCGAGCAGCTGGCGGATCTCGGGAAAATCGTGGCCGATCCGCATGTGCTCGTTCATGATCCCCTGGCGCGCCTCGCGCCCCATCAGGTACCAGTCGGCGCCCTTGGTGAAGGGGTAGACGACGAGGTAGTGCGACCGCTCGCCGCTGAACATCGACTGCTCCTGGGGCGTCGCCTTCTTGACGTACTGCGAGGGCTGGATGATGCCGAGGAAGCTCTCGCGGCTGGTCAGCCACCCCCCCATCCCCGACCGCAGCACCGCCGCCGCCCGCTCCTCGAGCGCGTCGAGGGACGGCGCGAGGCTCCAGAGGAGGAGGTCAGCGCCCGGCTCGAGCCCGATCATCGAGTAGCTGAAGGTGGTCACCTCGGATTCCGCCGTCACCGCCCGGCAGAGGTCCTCGGCGGTGTCGCAGCGCTCCCGGGCGGGCAGCCGCCGCCAGGCGGGGTCGACGCCGAGGGCGAGGGCGTGGACGAACCTGGCGTCGCTCATCGGGACTCGGCCAGCCAGGTCGCGGCATCGGCGGCGAGAATAGGTCATGACAGTCCCCGCCCCGGCTCGCACGATAGCT
>DIZV01000086.1 GCA_002427995.1 Chloroflexi bacterium UBA6019 | reverse complement strand
AGCACCGAGTCCATGAACAAGCTGTTTCAGCCCAGCAACGAGGAGGTGGTGAAGGCTCTGCTCGAGCTCGAGTCCGCTTAACCTAATGACCCAACCGCACGAACGGATTTACACCAGCTCGCGCGACGTGACCCTTGACGGGGTGTCGTGGAAACTTTTCGAACTCTTGCGAGTGCGCCCAGCATCCGCACCTCTCGAGCTGCCGCCTCGGGACTTCAGGCTCTCTTGGCGGTGGCGACCACATAGCGGCTGGTCACCCTGAAAGCCCCGGGATCCTCGTTGGCTGCTTCGAGGACGCCGAGCGCGCGCTCCCCGACTACCGCCGCCATGCCACGCGAATCGAGTAGGGCCCGGCCCGCGACAGACATGGGATGGTCGCGGCCCTGGATCTCCAGGTACTCGCGAGCTGACGATGCGGTGATCGCGATTTCTCCCCTTTCAACCTCCACCGAGAAGCCGTGCGGCCCAAAGAGGCTCGCCAGCGCTTTCTGTTCGTGCCAAGCAAAGGGGGGCGGGCCGGCAGGCCGCCCGATTGCCTCAGCAACTGCTTTCTGAAAGATGCCGACACAGTCCTGGATGCCACCCTCCGGAATCCAAGCGGTGAACACGATGCGGCCTCTCGGGGCGGTCACTCGCGCCATCTCGGCCGCAGCGCCTACCGGATCGGGAGCGAAGATCACCGCGAATACTGAGAGCACGACATCCGCACTGGCGGTTGCGACGGGTATCGATGCGGCGTCGCCCTGGACGAACGTGGCAGCTACGCCGGTTTCTGCGGCTCGGGCACGCGCAACGTCGAGGAGCCGGGTCGCCGGGTCAACGCCGGTTGTCTGTGCGCCGAGCCGTGCAGCCAGGAGCGCGGCATTTCCGGTGCCGCAGCCGACGTCGACAACCCTATCTCCGGACGTGATCCCCGCCCGCTCGACCACCACGGCAGCCACCGGATTGAGTTCCTCCGCTGTGGTTTCGTAGCGCCCGATGCCCCAATCCAACCCCACCGGTGCCTCCTAAAGGTCGGTGGGGGTTGAGTCGTACTTCCCAGCGAGCGCCACGCGCATCTCTTCGTTCGATCTGCCGGATGAGAGGCCATCGCCGAGTTCCGCAAAGAAACCCTCGAGACCGGCGGGCGCAATGATCAGCAGGGCTTGCGCGTCGGGCTGGGATTTGAATCCATGCCGTGTTCCACGGGGGACGAACACCGTACCGCCCTGCTCAACCTCGAACTCGCGAGTCCCCACGACAAAGGTGAAGGAACCTTTGATGATGTAGAAGAGCTCGTCGTGCTCGCGATGGACGTGCGGCGGGGGTCCCGCCGGCGTCGCGGGGCCAGGGTGCGTAAGGATGACCTCAAACGCACCGCCGCTCTGCCTTGCCGACATTTGTAGTTTGCCGACGACGTGCAGTTCTCTCCCCTCACCGCGAGCGGC
This sequence comes from Chloroflexi bacterium UBA6019, assembly GCA_002427995.1. GTDB lineage: Bacteria > Chloroflexota > Dormibacteria > Dormibacterales > Dormibacteraceae > UBA6019. Next base: position 1,507 of record DIZV01000086.1, on the reverse strand, counting down.
GACGTGGCCGCCGCTGCCTTCCTCACTCATCGCGCCAGTATGGACGGATACACCGCAGTCAAACGGGTTTGGCGGAGCGAGAGGGATTCGAACCCCCGGTGACTTGCGCCACAGCTGTTTTCAAGACAGCCGCCTTAAGCCGGACTCGGCCATCGCTCCGCCCTGAATCTAACCAGAGTCGTCGTGCTCGAGCCAGCCGGCGCGAGCTAGACCTGGGGTATCCCCAGCTCCTCCATCCACTTCTGGTAGGCGATCAACGGTAGGTCCGCCGGCCGGACGTAGAGCATCAGGCGGGAGGAGAGCGGCGGCAGCAACCAGGGCCGCTGGCTCTCGACGATGGGCCGGTCCTGCGACTGGATGACGTCCTCGAAGGCGAGGTAGCTCTCGTCGTGGTCGTGCTCGAGGTCGAAGTTCCGTGCCACCTAGAGGAAGATCCGTGACCGGTTGTGGGCGACCGGCTGCATGGTCTGGAAGAGGATGAAGACACCTCCCGGCGCTGCCTTGTGAAGCCGGATCGTGGTCGGGAAGACGTGGTTGGTATAGGTCACGGTCTCGAGCCCGGTCGCGCCTTCGGCGCTGCCGAGCGAGATGTTCGCCGGCTGCTCGATCGCGTAGGTCGAGACCAGGTGGTCGCCTTCGACCCAGGCCCGGTGGTCCGGTGGCTCGGGGTGCGCGGGGTCGCCCAGGATGCCGGGGTGGACCCAGGGGAAGTGGGTGTCGTCGAGCGCCGCCATGACGATCCGGGTCGCGGCTGCCTCCCAGCCGTCGTAGGTCCGGTACGGCGTCTTCACGAACTGGTCGGAGGCGAACTCCGGGTACGCCGGGATCGCGGCCCGCGGCTCAGCGGCGAGGCAGACCCAGATCAACCCATACGCCTCCTCCGCCCGGTAGCAGGGGACCTTCGCCTCCCGCGGGATCGGCAGACCGCGGCGGGCGGGGATGTCGACCACGGTCCCGGCCCGGTCGTAGGTCCAGCCGTGGTAGTGGCAGCGCAGGCAGCCGTCCACGATCTCGCCGATCGAGAGTGCGGCGCCGAAGTGGCGACAGAGATCATCGAAGGCGGAGATGCCGCCACCCAGGCGCGCCAGCGCCAGCCGGCGGCCGAGCAGCTCGACGCCCAAGGGCCGCTCGGGCACCAGCTCTGAGGCGAGCGCCACCGGGTGCCAGAAGCCGGCCAGCCCCTGGTTGAAGGTTTCGATCGCCTCCGGGCTCGGCTGGAGCGAGCTCACCCGATCCGCTCCAGGCCCCCGAGGTAGGGACGGAGCGCCTCCGGGACGGCGATCGACCCATCCGCCTGCTGGTAGTTCTCGATCACCGCGTCAATGGTCCGGGTCAGCGCCAGCCCGGAACCGTTGACGGTGTGGGCGAAGCGCACCGGTGCGCCCGGTTCGGGCCGGTAGCGGAGGTTGGCCCGGCGCGCCTGGAAGTCGTTGAAGGCGGAGCAGGAGGACACCTCGAGGTGCCGATCGAGGCCGGGGCACCACGCCTCCAGGTCGTACTTCTTGTA
>DIZV01000047.1 GCA_002427995.1 Chloroflexi bacterium UBA6019 | reverse complement strand
CAGTTCGCCTACTTCAGTCCCAAGCGACGGCGGGCCAGCATCTACGAAGAGGTGACTGTGGACACCCAGCCCTCGATCCTGCGCCACGTCGACCGGGGCTACCCGCTCCACTTCGACGACGGGCGGCCGGCCTGGTGGGAGAGCTCGACCGCGCTTCGCTCGGGCGATTGGTACGGGTTCCGGGACCCGGGCGAGCTCTGGGAGCGCACCTTCTACCAGAGGGAGGCGGCTTACGAGCAGGAGATGGAGTCGGCCATCCGGCAGGCCGACCAGGACGATCTCATCGGTCACGTCAACGCTCGCTGGATGGACTTTCTGCGCCGGAACCTGCAGGCCATGGCCTACGTGGACAACGGCCTCTGGCTGGCGCTGGCGGTCAGCACCCGAGCCTGCCTCTCCGATTCGATCGCCCACTGCGTGGGACTGCAGGCGGCCTGCAAACAGCGGTCGGCACAGGCGCTGGTCCTGCTCGCGCTCGAGCTGGACCAGCGGGTCGGCGGCTTTTCGATCACGGCGGCGCGCCAGCAGTTCCTGGAGTCACCGTCATGGGCGCCGGCCAGAAGCTTCCTGGAGGATCTGGCGGCGCTGACCGACTGGGGCGAGGTGATCGTGGCCGCCAACCTCTGCTTCGAGCCGGTGGTCGGCGTTCTGCTCCGCCGGGAGTTGCTGGGAACTCTCGCCCCGGCCAACGCCGATCCCCTGAGCCCCGTGGCAGCCCGCTCGGCCCAGCTCGAGTGGGGTTGGGCGCAGGTCTGGAGCGCCGAGTTCGTGGCTCACGTCCTGGCCGATTCCGAGCACGGCGCGCGCAACCGCAACCTGGTCGAGGGCTGGGTGCGCAGGTGGGTGCCCCGGGCGCGCCGTGCCGCGCGCGAGCTGGAGGCGATGCTGGTCGCCGATGCAGCGGGAGCCGAGCTGCGAGGCTCGGCATCACGGGTGGCGCGGCAGACGACACTCTGGCACGCCGAGCTGGGCGTGCGGGGAGGGCGGCGATGACCGGCTCCGGCGGTCCCGTGCCGGTTGAGGAACAGTCACAGTCGGCCAGCGACCGCGTCGGCATCGTGATGTCGAAGAGCGTGGTCGGGGACGCGGTGGCGGACGTGATGCGGAGGCAGGCGGGAGTGACGGTGCTGGATCAGCCCACCTTCTGGGAGATCAAGGCGGCGGGGCGGCTGCGGATCAGCTTCGAGGAGGTGGGGCAGGAGCTCGGTTACGAGGTCCGCTCCTACCAGCTCCAGGTGGAGATGTCGACCCATTACGGCCGTCTCGTCTCGACGGACGCGGAGCTGATGCTGTTCGCCGACCCGATCGAGGCTCTGGAGCACCTGAGCACGTGAGAGCGTGAGAGCGGCAATGCAAGGAGGTGATCGTCGGTGAGCGCGGCATCCGGCGGAGTCGAGATTCCCGAAAATGTCCAGCACTTCCTGGCCGGCAGCCGCCGGAGCATCGTCATCGACGGCGATCGCCGCGAGTCGCAGGGCGGAGAGACCTTCGAGACGGTCGACCCAGCCACCGGAGAGATCCTGGGGGAACTCGCTGCGGCGTCCGAAGCTGACGTCGATGCAGCGGTGCGCAGCTCCCACCGGGCCTTTGAAGAAGAGTGGAGGGATCTCAAGCCGGCCGCCCGCGGCAGGTGCCTGATCCGCCTTGCCGACCTCATCGAGAGCAACATCGATGAGCTGGCGGCGCTGGAGACGCTGGACAACGGCAAGCCTCTCACCGAGTCACTCTACGTGGACCTCTCGATCGCCGCCGAAACCTACCGCTATTACGGCGGCTGGGCGACCAAGCTGGCCGGCCAGGTTTTGCCGGTCTCGCCCGTGGTGGGGAGCGCCTTCGTCTACACGCGGCGGGAGCCGCTCGGGGTGGTCGCCGCGATCGTCCCCTGGAACTTTCCGATGCTGCTCACCTCGTGGAAGCTGGGCCCCGCCCTGGCCGCGGGGAACACGGTGGTACTGAAGCCGTCACCGGAGACGTCCCTGACAGCGATCAGGCTGGCCGAGCTGGCGCTCGAGGCGGGCTTTCCGCCAGGCGTTCTCAACGTGGTGACCGGCGCCGGCGGCCCCGGCGCCGCCCTTGTCCGGCATCCGCTGGTCACCAAGGTCAGCTTCACCGGCTCGACGGAGACCGGCCGCCGCGTACTGGCGGACACAGTGCCAAGCCTGAAGCAGGTGCACCTGGAGCTGGGCGGCAAGTCCCCCAACATCATCTTCGCCGACGCCGACCTCGACTCAGCGGTGCAGGGCGCCTACCTTGGCATCTTCTTCAACCAGGGCGAGGTCTGCTGCGCCGGCTCCCGCGTCTACGTCCAGCAGGCCGTCTACGACCAGGTCGTGGCCGACCTGGCCGACAACGCCAAACGGATCCAGCTCGGCCACGGCCTGGCTGACGGCACCGAGATGGGCCCGCTGGTCTCGCCCGCCCACCTGCGCCGGGTCGAGGGGTTCGTCGAGCGGGCCGCGGAGGAGGGTGCCACCATCCTCTGCGGCGGGTCGCGGGCGGGCGGCGGGCTGGAGGCAGGCAACTTCTACCTCCCAACATTGATCGCGGACGCCGGCGCCCAGATGGAGATCGTTCGGGAGGAAGTGTTCGGCCCGGTGGTGGTGGTGCTCCCCTTCGACGACGAGGAAGAGGTGGTGCGGCTCGCCAATGACAGCCGGTACGGGCTGGCCGCGGGCATCTGGACCCGAGACCTGGCCCGGGCCCACCGCACCGCGGCGGCCCTGCAGGCGGGCACGGTCTGGATCAACGCCTACAACGTCCTCGACCCGAGCACCCCGTTCGGGGGCTACAAGGAGTCCGGCTTCGGGCGGGATCTCGGCGAGGAGGCCCTCCTCCATTACACGCAGACCAAATGCGTCTGGGTCCAGCTGGACTGATCACGGTGTCGGCAACAACCGGGAGGTGTGAGTAATGGCCTATTTCAAGGACCGCGAAGAGGTCTACCAGTACATCGGAGCGATCTTCGAACAGGCGCTCAGCGATCCGGTGCTGGGCCCAAAGTTCGCTGCGTCGGGGGTGGTTCTCAAGCTCGTCTACTCCGATCCTGCCTCCACCCTGGTGGTGGACATGCCCGGCGGCAAGGTCTACCACGACCAGGCCGATATCACGCCGACCGTGGAGATGTTCATGAAAGCGGACGTCGCCCACCGGTTCTGGCTGGGCAAGGTCAACATCGGGATGGCGCTCGCCAAGGGTGACATGCGGGCCAAGGGACCGGTGCCGAAGATCCTGAAGCTGGTCCCCCTCGCCAGCTCGCTCTACCCCCG
>DIZV01000184.1:687-7094 GCA_002427995.1 Chloroflexi bacterium UBA6019 | reverse complement strand
GACGACTACGACAAGGAGTCGGTGTCCGACTTCGCGCTCTGGAAGGGCGAGGCACCGGGTGAGGCCGAGGTCGGCGCCGTCTGGGACGCACCCTTCGGCAGGGGGCGGCCGGGCTGGCACATCGAATGCTCGGTGATGGCAAAAGAGCTGCTCGGGCCGACCCTCGACATCCACGCCGGCGGGATCGATCTTCTCTTTCCACATCACCAGAACGAGGTCGCCCAGTCGGAGGCCGCCAACGGAGTCCGCTTTGTCGACTGCTGGCTTCATTCCGAGCACCTGGCCGACGCGACCGGGGCCAAGATGTCGAAGCGGCTCGGCAACATCGCGACCCTTCGCGACCTGGTTGACGCCGGGCACGACCCGCTCGCGATCCGCTTTTTCCTGATGGCGAGCGCGCATTACCGGACCCGGCTCCGGCTCGACGAGGAGGCGATTCGCGCCGCCGGCGAGCAGGTCCGGCGGCTGCGCGAGTTCTCGCAGCGCGTCAACCGCTTCGAGCCGCCGCCCGGCATCACCGACGAGCGGCTGATTCCCCGGGTCGAGGCTGCCCGCGCCTCCTACCAGGCCGCCCTCGACGACGACCTCAACCTGCCGCAGGGCGTAGGGTTCCTTTTCGACGCCGTCCGGGAGTGCAACGCGGCGATCGACCGGGGGGAGGCCGGCCCAGCCGCGAAGGCGGCGATGCGGGCCCTCCTCGACGCCGCCGACAGCCACCTGGATATCCTCCGAGGAGGAGAGGTCGAACTTGAAAAGGAAGTCGAGCGGCTCATCGCCGAAAGGGAGACGGCCCGCGCCGGGCGCGACTTCGCGCGGGCGGACGCCATCCGCGAGGAGCTCCGCGCCCAGGGCATCGTCCTCGAGGACGCCAGGGAAGGCAGCCGCTGGCGCAAGGCCTGAGCGGCGGCCGGCGCCGCGTTCGGAGGAGCGCCCCAAGCCCCGGCCTGATCGCGCCCGCTCCCGCGAGGGCGCTCCGCAGCGGGCGCGCGTCGAGTTGATCTATGGGCGCAACGCCGTCCTCGAGGCGGCTCGAGCCGGCCACGTCAAGCGGGTGCTGATCGCCGACGGGTTGGACCCCGACCCGCGGCTCGATGAGCTGGCGACGCTGGCTCGGGTCGAGGTGGTCGCGCGGGAACGGCTGGAGGCGCTCGCCCACGGCAACCATCAGGGCGTCGTCGCCGAGCTGGCGCCGCGCGAGTACGCCAACCTCCGCGGTCTCCTCGCCGGCAACCCGACCCTGGTCCTTGGCCTCGACGGCATCCAGGACCCCCAGAACCTGGGCGCCATCCTGCGAACCGCCGACGCCGCCGGCGTCGACGGCGTCGTCATCCCCGAACGGCGTTCCGCGCCGGTGACCGGCGCTGTCGTCAAAGCCAGCAGCGGGGCGAGCGAGCACATTCGGCTGGTCCGCGTCAGCGGCATGGCGAGCGCTGTCTCCGAGATCAAGCGGGCGGGCCTCTGGTGCGTTGCGCTCGACGTCGCCGGCGAGCAGGCCCCCTGGGAGTTCGACCTCACGCAGCCGGTCTGCATCGTCATCGGCGGCGAGGAGGGCGTCCACCGGCTGGTCCGCCAGCGCTGCGACGCGCGTCTCCGGATCCCGATGGCGGGGCGAGTCGACTCCCTCAACGCCTCGGCGGCGACGGCCGCCCTCCTCTACGAGGTCATGCGCCAGCGCACCCTGAAGCTCTTCTCCCGGTGAGGGGACTTAACATTCGGCAGAGGTGAGCCTGCGCCGGACGCGAATCATCTGCACCCTCGGGCCGGCGAGCTCCTCTCGGGCGGTCGTCCGCGCGCTGATCGCCGCGGGAATGGACATCGCCCGGGTCAACTTCTCCCACGGGACCCCGGACGAGCACCGGGAGATGGTCGCCACCGTCCGCGCCGTCGCCGCCCAGATGGGCCGGCACATCGCCCTCCTCCAAGACCTCCAGGGGCCCAAGATCCGCACCGGGCGGCTGACCCAGGTGCCGGTCCGGCTTCGCCGGGGCGAACCGGTGACGCTCACCGCCCGGCCGGTGGTCGGGAACGAGACGCTGATCCCGGTCAGCCATCCCGCCTTCCTCCGCTCCCTGATCCCGGAGGAGAAGGTCCTGCTGGCCGACGGCGAGATCGAGCTCCGGGTCCGCTCCGTGAGGGGCGGCGAGGCGGTCTGCACGGTGGTCCGCGGAGGGCTCCTCGGGGAGCGCAAGGGCATCAGCGCCCCGAACTGTCCGATCCGCCTCCCGGCCCTGACCGCCAAGGACCTCGCCGACCTCCGGCTGGGAGCCGAGCTCCGCTTCGACTACCTCGCCCTCAGCTTCGTCCGTTCCGCCGCCGACCTGCTCACCTGCCGCCGGGCGCTGCGCAAGGTTGGCTGGGAGGTGCCCCTGATCGCCAAGCTCGAGCGCCCCCAGGCACTTCTCCACCTGGACGAGATCCTCACTCATGCCGACGGGGTGATGGTGGCCCGCGGCGACCTCGGCGTGGAGCTCTCGCTGGCCGAGGTCCCAGCCGCCCAGAAGGACATCATCGAGCACGCCAACCTCCGGGGCGTCCCGGTGATAACGGCGACCGAGATGCTGGAGTCGATGGTGACGAGCAACCGCCCGACCCGCGCCGAGGCCTCCGATGTCGCGAACGCGATCTGGGACGGCACCGACGCGGTGATGCTGTCGCAGGAGACCTCGGTCGGCGCCCATCCGGTCGAGTCCGTGCGGGCGATGGCCGCCATCTGCCGGGCCGCTGAGTCACACCCGACCTACCAGCGGGTGCGGCCCCTCGGCGCCGTGCTTGGCTCGGTCGGGAGCGCCATCGCCCATTCCGCCGCGACCGTGGCCGAAGAGCTCGGGGCGACCGCCATCGTGGCTTTCACCGAGACCGGCTCGACCGCGCTCAGGGTCTCGAAGAAGCACCCGACCGTACCCGTCATCGCCGCCAGCCCGCACGCCGAGACCCTCCGCCGGACCGCGCTCTACGCCGGCGTCATCCCCCTCCTCGTCGAGCATGGAGCGGACACCGACGACCTGATCGCGCGGGCGAGCGAGGCGGCGATCCGGAGCGGCCTCGTCCGGCGCCACGACCGGGTCGTCATAATCGCCGGCGTGGCCTCGCAGCCGGGACTGACGAACCTGCTCAAGGTGGTCACCATCAGGTGACGCGGCCCAGTCAGAGGACGCCGAGGGCGACCGGTGAGGAGGAGGACCTGATGTCGGTGCTCGGCCACGAGCTGCGAAGCCCCCTGACCGCGATCCGGGGCGCGGCGACGTTGCTGCTCCAGGCTCAGGCCGAGCTGGCGCCGGAGAAGGTGCTCGAGCTCCTTCGCGTCATCGACAGCCAGGCGGCGCGGATGGCGGACCGGGTGGAGGACGTCCTCGTCGCCGGGCGGCTCGACGGCGGCCGGCTGCGGGTCCTGCTCGAGGAGGTGGAGCTTTCCGACGTCATCGCCGACGTCCTCGAGGCGGCGCGCGAGCACGCCCGGGGCCGCCGGATCCGGGCGCCGGGGCGGGTCGAGGGGGTCACCGTCCGCGCCGACCAGCAGCGCCTGACCCAGGTCCTCCGAGTCCTCGTCGACAACGCGGTCCACCTCTCGCCCGTTGGCACCCTGGTCGAGGTCCAGGTCGAGCGCGGACCCGGCGTCGCCAGGATCGTCGTCTGCGACCGGGGGCCTGGAGTGGCGCCGGCCGACCGAGCCCGCATCTTCGAACGGGGCCTGAAGCTGGACCCCGCCGGACCGGGCGCCGGCCTCGGGCTCTACGTCGCCGCCGGCCTGCTGGCGCTGATGGACGGGTCGATCGGAGTCGAGCCGCGACCCGGCGGCGGGTCCGCCTTTTGGTTCACGGTCCCCGCCTCCACGAAATAGCCCCGGCAGCCGCCCCGGTTACCTTGTCTTTAGAGATGGCTGAAGAGAAGAAGACCGAGGAGTTCCCCCAGTTCGAGCGCGCGATGATCATCAGCGCGCACCCCGACGACCCCGACTTCGGTGCCGCGGGGACGTTGGCGAGGCTCGTTGACGGGGGCTCCCGGGTGACGATCGTGATCTGCACCGATGGCTCCGAGGGCGGCGAGGACCCCACCGTGCTTGACGCCGAGCTGAGCCGGGTCCGGTACGCGGAGCAGTGCGCGGCCGCCGCCGAGCTGGGCATCAACGACGTCGTCTTCCTCGGTCACCCCGACGGCCGTCTCGAACACACGCTCGAGTTCCGCCGGGAGATCACGGCCCTGATCCGCAAGCACCAGCCGGACCTGGTCCTGACGCACGTGCCGGCGATCAACCTCGACAGCCCGATCGGGGGCTACCACCCCGACCACCTGGCGGTCGGCCAGGCCACCCTCGCCTCGGTCTACCCGGCCGCGCGCAACCCGCGCGCCTTCCGGGAGCTGCTCGACGAAGGGCTCGAGGCATGGAAGGTGAAGGAGGTCTGGATCCCGACCTGGAACCAGGGCGACTTCTTCGTCGACATCAGCTCGACGGTCGACCGCAAGATCGCCGCGCTCCGCCGGCACGAGTCCCAGTTCCAGAACTGGGAGAACTGGGAACAGAACCTGCGGGATCGGATGAAGCAGATCGGCGAGAAGTCCGGCTACGAGTACGCCGAAGGCTTCAAGCGGATCAAGATCGGATGACCGGCGTCGCCGTCTACCTGGAGGAGGGCTCGAAGCGAGTTTTCGCGGGCGCCCTCGAGTGGCCGGGCTGGATCCGCTCCGGGAAGGACGAGCGGCAGGCCCTGGCAGCCCTGGCGGCGGCCGCCGAACGTTACTCCCCGGTCGCCCGCGCAGCGGGTTTCCAGCTTCCTCCGGCGGCGCGGGAATTCGAGGTCGTGGAGCGCCTCAAGGGCAACGGCACCACCGACTTCGGCGCTCCCGGCCTGCCCGCCGAGGCGGACTCCAGGCCTCTCTCGTCGGAGGAGGCCGAACGCCAGCGAGCGCTGCTGGAAGCGTGCTGGGAGGCGCTCGACCAGGTCGTCGCCGGGGCCCCCGCCGAGCTTCGTAAGGGCCCCCGCGGCGGTGGTCGCGACCGCGACGCGATCGTTCAGCACGTGCTCGGCGCCGAGTCTGCCTACGCCCCCAAGCTGGGACTCAAGCTGAAGCAGCCGCCGGCCGCCGAGGCCCGGGCGGTGGCCGCATTCCGGGCGGCGATCCTGGCCGGGCTCGACGCGGGCGGGGGGAGCTGGCCGTCACGCTACGCGGCCCGGCGGATCGCCTGGCACGCCCTCGACCACGCCTGGGAGATCGAGGACCGGAGTCGCTAGCGCTCGACGTCGGAGAGCGAAGCCCAGACGTCGAGCTTGGTCCTCACCCGCCGGATCACCTCGTCGGTGAACTCGCTCGTCCCCGAGTGGCCGCCCAGGTCGGCGGTGCGGATCCCGTCCGAGACCGTCTCCAGCGTCGCCTCGTAGACGGCCCGCGAGGCGAGGTGCTCGCGCTCGCCCTCCATGTGGCCGAGCAAAGAGGCGACCGACATGATCATCGCCATCGGGTTGGCCACGTTCTTGCCCTCCAGGGCGGGCGCGGTCCCGTGCGGCGCCTCGGTCATCATCACCTTGACCTTCCCCTCTCCATCGAACGCCAGCAGGGCGGACTCGGCCCCGGCGATGGTCCCGAAAAGCTGCATCACGAGGTCGGACAGCGTGTCGCCATCGCGGTTGAGCGCCGGGACGACCAGCGGCTCGCCGGTCGTGGCGATCAGCATCGCGTAGGTGGCGTCGATGAGCTGGGGGTCGTAGCGGACGTCAGGGTTGCGCCCGGCGGCGGCGTCGAGCTCCTCCTTGAATAGCCCATCGTAGACCGGGGAAACCGTGTACTTGGGGCCGCCGAACACCTTGCCGCCCAGCCGCCGGGCCTGGTGAAAGGAGTACTCGGCCACCACCTTGCAGGTCCGCCGGGAGATCTTCTCGGTCCGGAACGCCCACTGGTCGAGGCCCTCGCCCTCGCGCCACTCGGTCGCGCCGTAGGCGTCGTCGACCGCCATCCGGATCACCGAGATGGGGGAATAGACTCCGGCCACCGGTCGGACCGAGGGAATCCGGCGCCCGGTCCGGACGATCACCTGGCCGCCGATCCGCGCCCGCAGGATCGCGTTCGGGCTGCCGACGTCGCCCGTCTGCTCGGGCGTGATGGTGGCCGCCTTGATCCCATAGCCCGCCGCGAGAAGGGCGTCCGACGCGTCCAGCACGACCTGATTGTTGGTCTCGCGGCGCTTGGCGAGGGAGAGGTCGAAGTGGCTGAGCTCGACCTGGACGCCCGTCAGCTCGGGGTCGAGGAAGCGGAGCGCGTCGCGGAGCAGCTCCTCGCCGGTCTGGTCGCCGTGAAGGATTACGATTTGAGTCGGATCCGCCATCGCCGTCCAGTGTCTCAGACTGCTTTGGCCGCGGTGCCACCTGTTATATTGGTAGGCGCCTAGGTTTCCTAGGCTTTATTTTTTGGGAAGC
>DIZV01000184.1:0-486 GCA_002427995.1 Chloroflexi bacterium UBA6019 | reverse complement strand
ACGGTCAAGAACAAGAAGAACGATCCTGACCGTCTGGAGCTCAAGAAGTACTGCCGCTGGTGTCGCAAGCACACCGGGCATCGGGAGACCAAGTAAGTGGCGTTGACGGCGACCCGTCCGGGCGAGAACCGACTCACGACATTCTTTCGCGACACCTTCGAGGAGCTGCGCAAGGTGGTCTGGCCGACCGCGCCCGAGCTTTACCGGTACACCATCGTCGTGATCGTCACCGTGGTGGTCATCGCCGCCTTCATCGGACTCGTCGACCTGGGGCTCAGCGCTTTCACACAGCGCTACATCTACAACGGGATTGCGAGGTAGCGATGGCCACCGAACGAGCAGCTGCCGAGCCCGCCGCCGAAGAGGCATTGTGGTACGTCGTCCACGCTTACTCGGGCCACGAGGAGAAGGTCAAGAAGAACCTCGAGAAGCGCATCGAGTCGATGGACATGCAGGATAAGATCCTCCAGGTCCTCGTCCCGATGG
>DIZV01000122.1:8405-9168 GCA_002427995.1 Chloroflexi bacterium UBA6019 | reverse complement strand
CACCCGGTCGAGGCTAGCGGCTGGGGACCTGGATCGTGTCACCCGGCCGAAGCGTCTCGCCCTGCAGATGGTTGACCTGCTCGATCTGCCACACCTTGGCCCGCACATCGGCCCCCGGGTAGCGGTCAACCGCGATCGCCCAGAGGGTGTCCCCGGTGACGATCGTCACGCTTTCGTAGGCGCTCGGCGCACCTCCCTCGGCAACCTTGGCGAAGCCCAATGACAGAGCCAGCACGGCGCCGCCGAGGACGGCCGCGCTTCGTGCCCGGGCCGGCCAGGGGCTGCGCGGACGCCGGAGACGGCGGGAGGAAAGTGCGGATGGGGCCATGACGTACATCTGTTCGAACCGAACCATAGGCGAACGCCCGTTCGCTGTCAAGGCGAGGCGAACAAAGGTTTGCGGTGCGGGCCGCAAGCTGCTAGCATCCCCCCGGGCACCCTTCGCAGTCCCCCACCTTCAACTTCTCTCGAAAGGAGTCCCGATGACCGACGAGCTGAGCGATCGCCAGTCCAAGATCCTCGATTACATCCGCTACGTGACACGGGTCCGCAACTACCCGCCGAGCGTGCGGGAGATCGGCGAGGCCGTCGGCCTCTCGTCGAGCTCAACTGTCCACAACCACCTGAACCAGCTCGAGCGCCGGGGCCTCATCAAGCGGGATGCGAGCAAGTCGCGCACCGTCCAGCTGGTCGGCGAGATGGAGATCGACGACAAGCGGCGGAACGCTGTGGCGGTGCCGATCGTCGGGCACGTCGCGGCCGG
>DIZV01000122.1:7390-8202 GCA_002427995.1 Chloroflexi bacterium UBA6019 | reverse complement strand
GTTCCGATCCTCGCCGAGCAGAACATCGAGGACCACCTGATGCTCTCGCCCGAGATCGCGCAGGAGGGCTGGTTCCTCCTCAAGGTGCGGGGCGATTCGATGATCAACGCGGCCATCCTGGACGGCGACCTGGTCCTCGTCCGGCCCAAGCAGGAGGCGAGCAACGGCGAGATCGTGGTCGCGCTGATCGATGACGAGGCGACGGTGAAGCGATTCCACCGCGCCAATGGCCGGGTCGAGCTGATCGCCGAAAACCCCGCCTACGCGCCCATCATCCCCGACACGGTGAGCATCGTCGGCGACGTCCGGGCCGTCATCCGGGTTCTGAACTAGACCGAATAGCCCTCGAAGCGGTGCAGCGCCCGGCGCGGCACCCAGCCCCAGGCTCGGGTGCCGGCCTCGACGTACTCGGTCCGGTCCACGCCTCCGACCTGGCGAAGGTCGTGGAGCACCTGCTCGCGCCCGTAGGGGACCAGCAGCTCCACCGCGATCACGTCCTCGCGCGAGGCTGATTCGAGCGCTTCCAGCAGCGCCTCGAAGCCCGTGCTGTTCACGGCGGAGACAGGCACCGCGCCGGGATAGTGCTTGTGCATCTCCTGGATCGCCCGCCGGCGGCTGGCCGGCCCCAGCCGGTCGACCTTGTTGAGGGCGACGACCCTCGGCTTCTCCGCCGCCTGCAGCTCGCCCAGGACCTGCTCCACCGTCCGCGCCTGCTCGGCCGCGGCCGGGTCGGAGACGTCGAGCACCTGGAGGACGACATCGGCGTGGGTGACCTCTTCAAGGGTGGCTCGGAAGGCGGCGACGACGTCGGT
>DIZV01000122.1:1822-7201 GCA_002427995.1 Chloroflexi bacterium UBA6019 | reverse complement strand
GTTGAGCAGGGTGGACTTGCCGGCGTTGGTGTAGCCGACGATGGCGACTGTCTGCAGCTCGGAGCGCCGCCGCCCGGCCCGCTGTTGATCGCGCTGCCGCTGCACCTCGGTGATCTCCTTCTCGAGATCCCTCAGGCGGCGCCGGATCCGCCGCCGCTCGACCTCGATCTGCTGCTCGCCCGGCCCGCCCCGGGTTCCGATTCCGCCGCCCTGGCGGTGGTAGTCCCAGGCGCCGATCAGGCGGGGCAGGAGGTGGTGCAGCTGGGCCGTCTCCACCTGGAGGCGTCCCTCGTGGGTCCGCGCGTGCTGGGCGAAGATGTCGAGGATCAGCTCGGTCCGGTCGACGACCCGGGTTTTCAGCTCCCGCTCCAGGTTTCGCTGCTGACGGGGGCTCAAATCTTCGTTGCAGATCAGCAGGTCATAGACCTTCGCCTCGCGCAGCGCCTTCAGGTCGTCGAGCTTGCCCTTGCCGACGAAGAGCGCGGGATCGACCTCCGAGCGCCGCTGCACCTCGGTGCCGACCACCTCGCCACCGGCGGTGCGGGTCAGGTCGGCCAGCTCGGCCAGCTGCACGGTCAGTGCCTCCGGCGTGGTCCCGGGCAGCTGGACGGCGACGAGGTAGGCACGCTCGGCGCGGGTTTCGGTCGAGATCAGATCGGGAGACCCTTCAGGCGCTCGAGTGCCTCGTCCAGTCGCCTGTCGGGGGCAGTGACGGAGAGCCGGAAGTAGCCTTCACCGTGGGTTCCGAAGCCGACCCCAGGGGTGATGTTGATCCCCACCTGGTCGAGCACATGCCCCGCGAACGAGATCGAATCATAACCCTTGGGGACCGGCGCCCAGACATAGAAGGTGGCCTTCGGCGGCGTCACCTTCCAGCCCAGCTGGTTGAAGACGGAGGCAACCCGGAGGTGACGCTGGTAGTAGATCTCGTTGGCTGCCATGGTGTCGCCCTCACCGCCCCGGAGCGCCTCGATGGCCGCCCACTGGACAGCCTGGAAGATGCCCGAGTCGATGTTCGTCTTGAGCTGGCCGAGGGCCCGGACCAGGCTTGGGTTGCCCGCGACCCAGCCGACGCGCCAGCCGGTCATGTTGTAGGTCTTGGAGACTGAATGGAACTCGAGGCCGACCTCCTTGCCTCCCGAGAACTGGAGCAGCGAAGGTGGCCGGTAGCTGCCGAAAGCGATCTCTGTGTAGGGAGCGTCATGGCAGAGGATGATGCCGTTTGACGCGCAGAACTCGATCGCCCGCCGGAAGAAGGAATCGGGTGCTATGGCCGCGGTCGGGTTGTTCGGGTAATTGAGCCAGAGCAGCTTGGCGCGCCGCCGGACGTCCTCGGGGACCGCGTCCAGGTCGGGCAGCCAGCCGTTCGCCGCCGTCAGCGGCAGGAGGTACGGTTCGCCGTCGGCCATGATCGCGCCGGTCGCGTAGGGCGTGTAGCCGGGGTCAGGGACAAGCACGACCTCGCCCGGGTCGACGAAGGCGAAGGGCGCGTGGCTGATGCCGTCCTTGGAGCCGAGCGTGGGGAGGATCTCGGTGTCCGGATCGAGCGTGACGGCGAAGCGGTCCCGATACCAGTCCGCGATGGCCGTCCGCAGCTCCCGAAGGCCGAAGTAGGACGGGTACTGGTGGTTGGCGGGGTCAGCCGCCGCCTCCTGCAGCGCGGTGACGATCCGCGCCGGCGTCGGCAGGTCGGGGTCACCGATGCCGAGGCTGATGACATCGATGCCGGCGGCCTTCTTCGCCTGTACCTTGCGGTCGATCTCGGCGAAGAGGTAGGGCGGGATGCGACCCAGCCGGCGCGCGGTCGGAACGGTGGTGTCGCTCAATCCAGGATGTCCTTCAGGTAGTTCAGGATACCGGGCACCGGATCGGGGTCCGCCGGGAACCACTGGATCCGTGCATCGCGGCGGAGCCAGGTCCGCTGTCGCTTGGCCAGCCGCCGGTTGTTGCGTGCCATCAGCTCGGGCAGCTCCTGGGCGCTCACCCGGCCCTCCAGGTGCCCCACCACCTCGGCATAACCAGTCCCGCTCAGCGCCTGGGAAGCGGGCGACACGCCGGCGTCCAGGGCCGCCCTCGTCTCCGCGACCAGGCCCCGCTCCAGCTGGCTTGCGCAGCGCTGCCGGATCCGCTCCGCCAGCGCCTCGGAAGCCAGCTCGAGGCCGAGCCGGATCGCCTCCCAGGGCGGCGCGACCCGGGCTCGGAGGCGGCCCAGTGGTGGCCCGGCGACCTCCAGCACCTCGATCGCCCGGACCAGGCGGACCCGATTCGCGAAGTCGAGGCTCGCCTCCGGATCCAGCCGCCGGGTGAGCGCGACCAGCTCCGCCGTCGGTAGCTGGTCGAGCTCGGCGCGCCGCTCCGGCCGGGGTGGCACGCCACCCAGGGTCAGTCCGTCGAGGAGGGCGTCGACGTAGAGGTTGCTACCGCCCTCGACGATCGGTCGGGTGACGCTATCGAGCACCGGCGCGACCGCCTTCACGTATTGATGCACGTTGAAGGTCCCCTCCGGGTCGGCGAGGTCCAGCCCGTGGTACCGAACCCGGCGTCGATCTTGGGCCGGTGGCTTGTTGGTGGCGATTTCGAGGCGGCGGTAGACCTGCCGCGAGTCGGCGACGACCACCTCGCCGCCGAGCGCCAGGGCCAGCTCGAAGGCGACCAGCGACTTGCCGACCGCGGTCGGTCCGAGGATCACCAGGATCTTTTTCAAACTCCGAACGGCGTCAGGACCACCAGCGGTATCTCGCGGCTGGTCTGGGCCTGGTAGCGCTCGTAGTCGGGCCAGAACCGGGTGAACCGCGGCCAGAGCCGGAGGCGCTCCGCCGCGGTGGCCACGCGTGCCCGCGCCGGGTAGCGGCGGGTGCCGACCTGGACCTCGACCTCGGGATCGGTCTCCAGGTTCAGCAGCCACGCCGGCGGTTGATCGCTGCCGCCCTTGGAACCGACCACCACCCTGTCCTCTCCGTCCTCGAGGTAGAGGAGGGCCGCTGTGCGCAGCTCGCCGCTCTTCCGGCCCCGGGTTCGCAGCAGGAGGGTCCGAAGGCGGCCGAGCCGGTGGCCGACGAGTCCTCCCGTCCGCTCGTAGACGAGCTGGTGGAGACCGAGGAGGCGAAGCCCGAGCTGGCGGTCGAAAGGAGTCATCGGCATGGAGCCGAGTCTAGTAATTGCGGCGGAAGTGGCGCTTCAGGTCCTGCCACTCGAGCACGAGCCTTGTCGGCCGGCCATGGGGGCAGGTCGCGTCTGGCGTCGTCGACTCCAGCTCCTCGATCAGGCGCCGTTGTTCAGCCGGCTCGAGCGGATCCCCGAAGCGGACCGCGGAGTGGCAGGCGAGCGATGCCAGGGCGTCGTCGACCGAGAGCTCGCGGAGGCCGGCCAGGACCTCGCGAAAGGCGGCCTCGACGCGCCCCGGCGGCGTCTCGGCCGGCGCCGCCAGGATCCGCGCCGAGCGCGGTCCGAAAACCTCGACCTCGAAGCCGAATGCGCCGAGGGTCGGCTGCTGGTCTCCGAGAGCTGCCAGCGTCGCCGGGTCGAGGTCGACGACGATCGGCAGCAGGAGGCTCTGGCTGAGCGGCGCGCCGGCATCGAGCCGGGCGCGGAAGCGATTGAAAAGCACCCGCTCGTGGGCGGCGTGCTGATCGATCAGGATCACCCCCTCCGGGCCCTCGGCCACCAGGTAGCCGTCGAGTACCTGGCCCAGCGGGCGGAGAAAGGGCCGCGCACCGGCCGCCGGAGGGACTTGGTCGAGGATCGGCGCCGCCGGCTCATGGAGGGTCAGCTGGCGGAACCCCGGAGCGGCCGGTGCCGGCGCGGCGGCGGACGCGGGGATCGCTATTCGGGGAGCATCGCTGCCCGCCAGTGCCGACCGGACGGCCCGCTGGAGCGCCGCGAAGACTGCCCCCTCGGCGTGAAACTTCACCTCGCGCTTGGCCGGGTGAACGTTGACGTCGAGCGCACCGGGCTCGACGGTGAGGTCGATGACGGCGAGCGGGTGGCGCCCCCGCTCCAGGCTGCCGCGGTAGCACTCCTCGAGCGCGAAGCCGAGGGCACGCGATGCGATCGGCCGGCCGTTGACCGCGAGCACGATCCCGTCCCGGTTGCCCCGGCTCAGCTTGGGTTGGGAGACGGCGCCGGCGACATCGGGCCAGTCGAGCAGAAGCATCTCGCGTGCGGGAGCCGCACCATGCACCGCGGCGAGGGCGTCGGTGAGTACCGTGCCGGGCGTGTGGAGAACGGTCCGGCCCTCGACCACCGCCCGGAACCGCAGCTCTGGATGAAGCAGGGCGAACTGCTGGACAACGTGCAGGCAGGCGGCCGTCTCGGTTGCCTCGCTCTTCATGAACTTGAGGCGGGCCGGTGTGTTGGCGAAGAGGTCGCGGACCTCGACGACCGTTCCTGGCGAGGGTCCGGCAGGCCCCTCTTCGAGGACCCGCCCCGCACGCAGGTGGATCCGGCGGCCCGAGCTGGTGCATTCGACGTCGGAGACGGCCGCGATGCTTGCCAACGCCTCGCCGCGGAAGCCGAGGGTGACGATCGCCTCCAGGTCCCCGAGGGACATGACCTTGCTGGTGGCGTGGCGCTGGAAGGCGAGGGCGAGCTGGTCGGGGGGTATACCGGCGCCGTCGTCGCCGACCCGGACCAGGTTCCGGCCCGCCCCCCGCACCTCGACCGTGATCCGGCGCGCGCCACCGTCGAGGGCGTTCTCGATCAGCTCCTTGACGACCGAGGCCGGCCGCTCGACCACCTCGCCGGCGGCGATCGCGTCGGCGACCTCGGGCGGCAGGGCGCGGATCGCGCGGATGGTCACGAGGGCCGCGACTTCAGCTCGTAGAGCTTCTGGAGCGCCTCCAGCGGGCTCAGACGGTCGAGCTGAAGCGCCTCCAGCTCGGCCAGCCGCGGGTCGGTCGGCACCTGGAGCGGCAGCCCGAGCTGCTGGGCGGCGGGCTCGAGCGGGCGCTGCCGCTCCAGCTCGCCGAGCACGTCGCGGGCCCGGGCGATCACCACCGCCGGGAGACCCGCCAGCGCCGCGACGTGGATCCCGTAGGAACGGTCGGCACCGCCCGGGACGACGCGATGCAGGAACCGCACCGTGTCGCCTTCCTCGAGCACCTCGACCCGCTGGTTGCTAACCCGGTCGAGCCGGTCGGCCAGCGCTGTCAGCTCGTGATAGTGAGTGGCGAAGAGCGTCCGGCAGCCCAGTCGGGGCGACTCGTGGATGAACTCGACGACGGCCTGGGCGATCGACATCCCGTCGTAGGTCGAGGTCCCCCTCCCCACCTCGTCGAAAACGACCAGCGAGGACCGCGTGGCGTGGTTGAGAATGTTGGCGGTCTCGGTCATCTCGACCATGAAGGTGGACATCCCCCGCGCCAGGTCATCGTGGGCGCC
>DIZV01000122.1:879-1661 GCA_002427995.1 Chloroflexi bacterium UBA6019 | reverse complement strand
ATCCGGTCGCAGAGGCCGATCGACGCCGAGGCCGCCGGGACGAAGGAGCCGGCCTGGGCGAGCAGCGTGATCAGGGCGGCCTGGCGGAGGTAGGTCGACTTGCCGGCCATGTTCGGCCCGGTCAGGATCACCACCTGCTCGCCGTCGGGGTCGAGCACCAGGTCGTTGGGCACGAAGACGCCCTCGGGGAGGGCCACCTCGACCAGCGGGTGGCGACCGGCCCGGATCTCGAGCCGTACGCCTTGGTTGACCGCCGGCCGTGTCCAGGCCCGCTCGCGGGCAGCGGTGGCGAGGCTCTGCAGGGCGTCGATCTCCCCCGCCGCCTGGGCCCCCGCGAGAACCGGTGCCGCGGCGGCGGCCACGCGCTCGCAGAGCTGCTTCAGCAGCTCCGCCTCCCGCGCGACAACCTGCTGCTGGGCATTGAGGACGATCGCCTCCCGCTCCTTCAACTCGGGTGTCAGGTAGCGCTCGGCGCCCGTCAGCGTCTGCTTGCGGATGTACTCCGCAGGGACCATCGCGGTACTCCCGCTGCTCACCTCGAGGTAGTAGCCGAAGACCCGGTTGAAGCCGACCTTGAGGTTCTTGATCCCGGTCCGGGCGCGCTCGCCGGACTCGAGAGCGGCGATCCACTCGCGCGCCGAGCGGGAGGCCTCGTGGATCGAGTCGAGCTGGCCGTCGAACCCGGGCCGGATGGACCCGCCCTCCCGGTTGTGGGCCGGCGGATCGTCCACCAGCGCACTCGCCAGCAGGCCGGCCAGCTCGGGTTCGGAGCCGATCCGCCC
>DIZV01000122.1:0-761 GCA_002427995.1 Chloroflexi bacterium UBA6019 | reverse complement strand
CCGACGACCGCGGCTCGCAGCGGCGTCGCGCGCTCGAGCTCTGCCACCGCGCCGAGGCGCAGCTCGATGCTCTCCACGTCGCGCAGGGGTGCCCAGAGCCAGGCTCGGAGGCGCCGCGCGCCGATCGGCGTCGCGGTCCGGTCGAGCAGGCGGTAGAGCTCGGGCAGCTCCAGGTTGCGGACGGTCGCCGCGTCGAGCTGCATGGCGGCCTCGGGCGAATAGGTGCGGACCCGAAAGAGGCCCGGCTGGAGCCGGACCTGGTTGGCGCGGAGGTAATCGAGGACGACACCGGCCGCCCCGACCGCAAGGGGCGCGTCCTCGGCGCCGATCGCCGCTTCGAAGGGGATCCCGAGCAGCTCGCGGAGCCGCTCCCGTCCCCGGGCGGGATCGAATTTGTAAGCATCCACCTCGGGCGGCCGGAGCAGCTCGGCCGGGTTGAGCCGGTCGAGCTCCGCCTGCAGCCGGTCCGCCGGAAGCTGGCAGAGCTGCAGCTCGCAGGTCGAGATGTCGCAGGCGGCCAGCCCTGCCTCGGCGCCCTTGATCCACGTCGCGACCAGGAAGTTGGGCGCCGAGGGCTCGAGGTAGGCGTCCTCGACGACCGTGCCCGGCGTCAGGACTCGCGTGATCTCGCGCCTGACCAGGCCCTTGCCGGTCGCCGCCTCGACCTGGTCGCAGATCACAACCTTCCGGCCGGCTCGGAGGAGCTTGCCGACGTAACCCTGCCAGGCGTGGTAGGGGACGCCGCACATCGGATGGCGCCC
>DIZV01000157.1:1900-2625 GCA_002427995.1 Chloroflexi bacterium UBA6019 | reverse complement strand
AGGCGCGTGGCTACTCCTACCTCGCCATCACCGATCACTCGCCCCGGATCCGGGTCGTCAACGGGCTCGGACCCGAACGCGTCGCGGCCCAGGCGGCCGTGATCCGGCAGGCGATGGACCAGCTGGAAGGCTTCACGATCCTCCGCGGCATCGAGTGCGACATCCTCGAGGACGGCTCGCTCGACCTGCCGGACGAGGTCCTGGCCGAGCTCGACGTCGTCGTCATCTCGCCTCACGTGAAGCTGAAGATGGAGCCGGCGGCGATGACCGAGCGGATGCTGAGGGCGGTCTCCAACCCGCACGCCGACATCGTCGGCCACCCCACCGGCCGCCGGCTCGGGACCCGCCCCGGCGCGACCTACGACTTCGAGGCGGTCTTCAGGCAGGCGGCGAGGTCGCGGACGGCGATGGAGATGGACTGCGATCCCGCCCGGATGGACCTCTCCCCCGAGCTCGCCCGGCTGGCGGCGGACTGCGGCTGCCGGCTCTCGCTCGACTCCGACGCCCACTCACCCGACCAATTCGCCTACGTCGACTCCGGCGCCTGGATGGCGCGCCAGGCCGGGATCGGGCCCGACCTCCTGCTCAACTGCCTCGAGCTGCCCGACCTGCTGGCTGCCCTACGCTAGTCCGCTGATGGCAGTCATCGGCGTCATGATCGAGGGGCAGGAGGGCCTCACCTGGGACCGCTGGCGGAACCTCTGCCGGGTGGTCGAGGAGCTCGG
>DIZV01000157.1:0-1708 GCA_002427995.1 Chloroflexi bacterium UBA6019 | reverse complement strand
GGCGGCGGGGAGAAGCGGACGCTGCCCCTGGCCGCGCGGGAAGCGGCCGATTGGGGACTCGGGGGGCGCCCCGAGCTGGACACCTACCGCCAGAAGGTCGAGATTCTGGCCGAGCAGTGCCGGCTGATCGGGCGCGACCCGAAGGAGATCAACCGCTCCTTCCAGTGCGGGTACCTGGTCGGCCGTAACGAGAAGGAGCTCTTGGAGCGGGCGGGCGCGATGCGCGAGGTCATCCCGCGCTACCGCGAGATGGAGCCGGCGGAGGTGGTCGAAGCGGCGAAGCAGACCTGGCTGGTCGGCACCCCGGAGGAGATCGCCGAACAGCTGCGGCCCTACCTCGAGCTGGGCCTCAACCGCTGGCACGCCCAGCACTTCCTGCTCGATGACGACAGGGGGCTGGAGCTGCTGATGGAAGGGGTCGCTCCGCGCATCGCGTAGCCTTCGGCAATGGATTTCGACCTGACACCCGGAGAGCGCGCCTTCAAGGACGAGGTGACGGCCTGGCTCAAGGCCAACCAGCCCGACTTCGGGGACGGCGACGAGAACAGCACCCGCGAGTGGGTCGAAAAGCGGCAGGCCTGGCAGAAGAAGATGTTCGAGGCGGGCTACATCGGCCTCAACTGGCCCCTGGAGTACGGCGGCAAGGGCGCCACGCTGATGGAGCAGCTGCTCTTCAGCGAGGCGCTGATCGAGACCGGAGCGCCCGCCCCGATCAATGTCCTCGCCCTCGGCATGCTCGGCCCGACGCTGATCTCGCAGGGCAACGAGGTCCAGAAGAAGCGATACCTGCCCAAGATGCTGGACGCGGACGAGATCTGGTGCCAGGGCTTCAGCGAGCCCAACGCCGGCTCCGACCTCTCGGCGCTGCGAACCCGCGCCGAGAGGGAGGGCGATCACTACGTCGTCAACGGGCAGAAGGTGTGGACGACTCTCGCCCACGTCTCCAAGTTCTGCATGCTGCTCTGCCGCGAGTTCCCGGCCGAGAATCCGCGCGACGGGCTGACCTACCTGATCGTCGACGTTGAGTCACCCGGCGTCGAGGTCCGCCCGCTGGTCCAGATCACCGGCGACGCCGAGTTCAACGAGATGTTCTTCACCGACGTCGAAGTACCCGCCGAGAACGTCGTCGGCGAGCCGGGCAAGGGCTGGGCAGGCGCCATGACGACGCTGCTCCACGAGCGCGGCACCCTCGGCATGTCACTTGCCAACCAGGCCTCGATCACAGTCCAGGCACTGACCGAGCACGCCCGCCGCCTCGGGCGAGGGGGCGAGCCCCTCGTCCGCCAGCGGATCGCCCAGCACGTCACCGAGGCCCGGGCTCTGCACCTGAACGGCCAGCGCGCGGTCACCAGCACGATGAAGGCCGGCATGCCGGGCCCGGAGGGTTCGCTGATGAAACTCTTCTGGTCAGAGCTGAATCAGCGGATGCAGGAGACCGCGGTCGACCTGGAGGGCATGTACGGCCAGTTGAAGGACAACGGTCCGTGGCAATACGGCTTCCTTCGCTCGAAGGGCAACACGATCGAGGCGGGCAGCTCCGAGGTGCTCCGCAACATCATCGCCGAGCGGGTGCTAGGGCTGCCCCGAAGCCGGTAGGTTTCGCTCCCGTCCGGGGGCGCGATTCGCCGGGAGCGAGTCCGGCTCAGGTCCAGTTCAGGCTCAGGCGCGCGCTGTCGCGGAGCCGCACGTAGCCCTCGGCCCAGATCCG
>DIZV01000094.1:6891-10637 GCA_002427995.1 Chloroflexi bacterium UBA6019 | reverse complement strand
ACCAGCCGGCCCGCGGCGGCGGGGGTGAGGGCCACCCGTGACTCGCCTGGGGTGGTCTCCCGGGGGACGGCAATGTTCACTTCGGGTAAGGGTAGGGGATGCCGTCGTTGGCTCGCGGCGTATTCGGCGCGATCGAAGTAAAGTAGTTAGCTCCGTGCCGGACCCCATCGTCAACGACCTCACCTTCCAGGCCGCCACCGTCAACGGCTCCGGGAGCCAGTCCTCCAACTCGGTGCTGATGCGCGCGATCTTCCACCTCGGGATTCCCGTCGCACCGAAGAACATCTTCCCCTCCAATATCGAGGGGCTGCCGACGTGGTTCCAGATCCGCGTCTCGCCCGAGGGCTACATGGCGCGGAAGGGCGACACCGACGTCCTGGTCGCGCTCAACCCCTCCACCTGGGCGGCCGACCTGAAGGGCGTCCGGCCGGGCGCCGCCGTGATCCACGACGCCACCTACTCGACGGCGGGCGCGCGCGAGGACGTCCATTACTACCCGGTGCCGTTCAGCCAGCTTGCCAAGACCAAGATCGAGAACGACAAGCTCCGCAAGCAGCTGCTGAACATGATCTACGTCGGGGTCGTCGCCAAGCTCCTCGACATTCCGCTGGAGGCGATCGACCACGGCCTCCGCCGCCACTTCCAGAGCAAGCCGAAGGCGGTCCAGGTGAACCTCGACGCGGTCCAGGTGGGGATGGACTACTGGGACGAGAACCTGACCAAGAAGGACGCCTACCGCCTCCAGCCGATGACCGGCAAGACCGACGGGCTGATCCTCGTCGAGGGCAACCAGGCGGTCGCGCTGGGCTGCCTGATGGGCGGCTGCACCGTCGCCGCCTGGTACCCGATCACCCCCTCCTCCTCTGTCTGTGAGTACCTCGGCGGCTACGCCGAGCGCTTCCGCGTCGACGAGAAGACGGGCGAGAAGAGGATCGCCATCGTCCAGGCCGAAGACGAGCTGGCCGCGATCGGGATGGCCATCGGCGCGGGCTGGGCCGGTGCCCGGGCGATGACCTCGACCTCCGGCCCCGGCATCTCACTGATGGCCGAGTTCGCCGGCCTCTCCTACTACGCCGAGATCCCGGTCGTGATCTTCGACATCCAGCGGATCGGCCCCTCGACGGGCCTTCCGACCCGCACCTCGCAGGCCGACCTCGGCTTCGTCTACAACCTGTCCCATGGCGATACCCACCACCCGATCCTCCTCCCGGGCACGGTCCAGGAGTGCTACGAATTCGCCCGCGACGCGTTCGACCTCGCCGATCGCTTTCAGACTGCGGTCTTCGTGCTCTCCGACCTCGACCTGGGCATGAACCTTTGGATGACCAAGCCGTTCCCGTACCCGGAGCGGCCGTTCGACCGGGGGAAGGTGCTCAGCGCCGAGCGGATCGAGGAGCTGAAGGGCGACTGGGGGCGCTACCGCGACGTGGATGGCGACGGCGTCGGCTACCGCACGCTGCCCGGCACCGAGCACCCGCTTGCCGGCTACTTCACCCGCGGCTCGGGCCACGACGAGAACGCCCGCTACACCGAGTCGGGGGAGGTCTACGCGCGGAACATGGACCGGCTGGCGCGCAAGTTCGAGACCATCCGCGCCACCCTGCCCGAGCCGGCCGTCGATGGCAGCTCGTCGAAGGTCGGCATCATCGCCTTCGGGTCGACCGTCAACGCCATCGAGGAGGCCCGCGAGCGGCTCCGCGATGGCGGCCTCGAGGTCGACTTCCTCCGCGTCCGCGCGGTACCCCTGAACGAGGCCGTGACCGGGTTCGTCCGCGACCATGAGCGGCTCTACGTGGTCGAGATGAACCGCGACGGTCAGCTCTACGACCTGCTCCGCCTGCACGTCCCGGCCGACCTGGTCGGGCGCCTGAGCTCGATCCGCCGTTACGACGGCCAGCCGATCCCAGCCGACGCGATCACGAGGCCAATCCTGGAACTGGAGGCGGTGCCCGCATCATGAGTGTGACCCTCAACCGGATCGGCCTCGCGCGCGACGCGTATAAGGGTGCGGCGACCACGCTCTGCGCCGGTTGCGGCCACAACTCGATCACCAACCACCTGATCAAGGCGCTCTACGAGATGGGCATCGAGCCGCACCGGCTGGCCAAGATGAGCGGCATCGGCTGCTCGTCGAAGACGCCCGCCTACTTCGTGGACTCCGCCCACGGCTTCAACGGCGTCCATGGCCGGATGCCCTCGTTGACGACCGGCGCCAAGCTCGCCGACCGGCAGCTGGTCATGCTCGGCGTCAGCGGCGACGGCGACACCGCGTCGATCGGCCTCGGCCAGTACATGCACCTCATCCGGCGCAACCTCGACTGCACCTACATCGTCGAGGACAACGGGACCTACGGCCTCACCAAGGGCCAGTTCTCGGCGACCGCCGACGTCGGTTCGGTCCAGAAGCGGGGCACTGTCAACACCTACGAGCCGATCGACCTCTGCACCCTGGCGATCACGCTCGGCGGGACCTTCGTCGCCCGCTCCTTCAGCGGGGACGGCAAGCAGCTGGTTCCCCTGCTCAAGGCAGCGATCGCCCACCGCGGCGTCGCGGTCCTCGACGTCGTGTCTCCGTGCGTCACCTTCAACGACCACGACGGCTCGACCAAGAGCTACGAGTGGGTCAAGGAGCACGAGGAAGCGATCCTCGATCCCTCCTTCATCCCCTACTACGAGGAGGTCCTGGTCGACTATGAGCCGGGCACGACGACGGATGTGCGCCTTCACGACGGCTCCCACCTGGTGCTTCGCAAGCTGCACGACACCGACCACGACCCGACCGACCGCTCGGCGGCGCTGCGGGTGATCGAGGAGGGCCACCGGACCAAGCAGCTGGTCACCGGGCTCCTCTACATCGAGCCGGAGGCGGACGACTTCTCGACCCGCGAGCGACTTCCCGAGCGGCCGCTCCGCGACCTGACCGAGAAGGAGCTGCGGCTGACCCGGGAACAATTCGGCGAGGTGATGTCCGAGCTCGCCTGAGGGGGGATCCAGCGATGAGTGTTTTCAAACGGATGTCAGACGTGGTCCAGCAGAAGCTGAACGCGGTCCTCGACCGGAATGAGGATCCCAACCAGGCGCTCGACTTCGCCTACCAGAAGCAGCTCGAGTCGCTCCAGCAGGTGCGGCGGAACGTCGCCGACGTGCTGACGTCCGAGAAGCGCCTGGAGCTCCAGGAGGCGCAGCTGAAGCAGAGCGTCGACAAGCTCAACGCGCAGGCCCAGCAGGCCCTCCAGCAGGGCCGCGAGGACCTTGCCCGGCTGGCGCTGAGCCGCGCTCAGGAGGCCCAGACGCAGGTGGCTGGTCTCGACCAGCAGATCCAGCAGATGAAGGACCAGGAGCAGAAGCTGGAGCTCACCGCGCAGAAGCTGCAGGCGAAGGTGGAGGCCTTCCGGACCCAGAAGGAGACGATCAAGGCGCAGTACTCGGCGGCGCAGGCGTCGACCAAGATCGGCGAAGCCGTCACGGGCATCTCCGAGCAGATGGCCGACGTCAGCATGATGGTCGACCGGGCGCAGGAGAAGACCACCCAGATGCAGGCGCGGGCCGCGGCGATCGACCAGCTGGTCGACTCCGGGACCCTCGACCAGATCGGCGCCGGCAGCTCGGACGACATCCAGCGCCAGCTCGACGCCGTCTCCACCTCGTCCAATGTCGACCAGCAGCTGGCGCTGATGAAGGCGCAGATGGCGGGCCAGCTGCCCGCCGGGGTCGTGGTCCGGATCCAGGGCGACGACCAGTACCGC
>DIZV01000094.1:0-6726 GCA_002427995.1 Chloroflexi bacterium UBA6019 | reverse complement strand
GCTGACCGAGCTGCTCTCCTTCGTCCGGGGCAAGGGCACCAAGCTCGGCAGCGACCAGATGATGAAATCGGGCGTCATCCTGCCGGCCGACGACATGTCCCTCGCGGAGGCGAAGGACATCATGGCCGCCCCGCCCGCCGGCTAGGCCTTCTCTCAGAGGGACTGCCATGGGGGGCGATCCGCCGGCGGATCACCATGTTCAGCACCGTTTAGACCATCGATTCGCCGGCGGATCGACCCGCCTCACGCGCCTCGTCGGCGAGGACCGGCCAGGCCGCTAGGCCTTCTTGCGGGCGGCAGCCTTCTCGGACGCTCCGCCCTTGTTGCGGAAGAGCATCACCACGATGCCGTTGTTCCGCTGGGCAGAGGTGACGAACTCCAGGTGGTCGGGCACCTCGTCCCCGTCGCGAAAGGCGTGGAAGACGGTCTCGGCCGGCTTGGCGGGGTCGAACATCGCCCATGCCACCAGGCCGATGGTCTCGTGGATGCCGAGGATGTCGGCGTCCGGGGGAATCGGCAGCGTGAAGGTCGTCAGGTCCAGGGGCAACGTGAAAGCCTGCAGTTTGCGCATCGCGCCAACCTCCCTTGCGTCTAGCGGTAGGCCTGGAGCCCGGTGATCGCCTCGCCCAGGACCAGGGTGTGGATCTCGCTCGTCCCCTCGTAGGTCAGCACCGACTCGAGGTTGTTGATGTGGCGGATGACGGGGTACTCGAGGGTGATCCCGTTGGCCGCCAGGATGGTCCGGGCGGAGCGGCAGATCTCGAGCGCCTCCCGCACGTTGTTGAGCTTGCCGAAGGAGACGTGCTGGGGGGTGATCCGGCCCTCGTCCTTCATCCGGCCGAGATGATAGGCAACCAGCGCCGCCTTGTTCAGCTCGAGCAACATGTTGACCAGCTTCTCCTGGGTGAGCTGGAAGGCGCCGATCGGCTTGCCGAACTGATGCCGCGTCTTCGAGTACTCCAGCGCCGTCTCGTAGCAGGTTCGGGCCGCCCCGACGACGCCCCAGAGGATCCCGTAGCGCGCCTCGTTGAGACAGGAGAGCGGGCCTTTCATCCCGATTACATCCGGCAGCACCGCCGAGGCCGGTAGCCGGGCATCTTCGAGGATCAGCTCCGAGGTGACCGAGGCGCGGAGCGACAGCTTCTTATGGATGTCGCGGGTCGTGTAGCCCTTGGTGCCCCGCGGCACGACGAAGCCGCGGATGCCGTCCTCGGCCCGCGCCCAGACCACGGCCAGGTCGGCGATGCCGCCGTTCGTGATCCAGAGCTTGTTCCCGTTCAGGATCCAGTCGTCGCCCGGCGCGGCGGGCCGAGGTCCGCATCGAGGCCGGGTCCGAGCCCGAGTCGGGCTCGGTCAGGCCGAAGCAGCCGATCGCCTCGCCCGCGGCCATTCGCGGGAGCCACTCCTGCTTCTGCTCCTCCGAGCCGTACTTCCAGATCGGGTACATCGCCAGCGAGCCCTGGACCGAGACGAAGGAGCGGAAGCCGCTGTCACCCGCCTCCAGCTCCAGGCAGGCGATGCCATAGCTGGTGGCGGAGGCGCCGAGGCAGCCGTAGCCATGGAGGTGCATGCCGAGCAGCCCCAGCTTGCCGATCTCGGGCGCGATCTCCTTCGGGAAGTGCCCGTCCTCGAACCAGTCCTCGATCCCGGGCAGGACGCGGTCGCGGACGAACTGGCGGACGGTGTCGCGCACCATCCGCTCCTCATCCAGAAGCAGATGGTCGATGTCCAGGAAGTCGAGCGGTTTGACCTCTGGGCGGGCCGGGGCGGTCTTAGCCATTCACTTCCCTTTGAATTCTGGCTGCTGCTTACTCAGAAAGGAGACGATCCCGATCACCGCGTCCTCGGTCAGCGTCGCCCTGGCAAAGTTACGCGCCTCGATCTTGAGCCCTTCCTCGAGCGATGTCTCGAGCCCGCGATTGACAGCATCCTTGATCAGGCCCAGTGCCCTGGTTGCTGCCTTCGCCAGCCGTCCGGCCAATTCGTCCACCACCGCATCCAGCTCTTCGGGCGCCACCGCCCGGTTGACGAGGCCCGCCGCCTCAGCCTCGGTGGCGGACAGCCGCGCGCTCTCGAGCAGCATCGGCAGCGCCTTCGCCTTCCCGATCAGGCGCGGCAGCCGCTGGGTGCCGCCGGCGCCGGGGATGATGCCGAGAGCCGACTCCGACTGCCCGATCTTGGAGCGGCCGTCTTCGACCATAACGCGGTAATCACAGCAGAGCGCCAGCTCGCAGCCGCCGCCGAGCGCGTGGCCGTTGACCCGGGCGATGACGGGCTTGGGGCAGGCTTCGATGGCGTTGAAGCCCTGTTGGAGCCTGAGCGTCAGCGCAGCGATCCGGTCCTCGGCGTCGGCCGCGTCCCGATCAATGCCACCCATCGAGGTCAGGTCGGCGCCGACGCAGAAGTACTTCTCGTACTCGCTGGCGAGGATCACGACCCGCACCGAGTCATCCGCGCCGAGCTCCTGGAAGGCGGCCGAGAGTTCCTCCATCAGGTCGGCCGCGATGCCGTTGTTGCCCTTCCGGTGCATCACCACGGTCGCGATCGGACCCACTCGCTTGACGTCGACACATTCGCCCATGACTTTCAGCTGCCTAGGCGGTGAAGAGGGGGATGCCGCCGGCGACCTCGAGCGTGATCCCGGTGATGTACCCGGCCTCGTCGGAGCAGAGAAAAGCGATCGCGTTGGCGATGTCGGCCGGCTCCCCGAAACGCTTGAAAACGGTGCGCTGCTTGAAGCGCTCGTAGAGCGGGCTGGTGTCGGCGGCGGCCTTTGCCGCCTCGCTGCCGATGATCCCGGGCACGATCGCATTGGCTGTGATGCCGTGCCGCCCGCCCTCCAGGGCGGCGGTCTTGGCGAGCCCGATCACGGCGGCCTTGGTGGCGGAGTAGGAAGCCTGGCCGAAGCCGCCCAATGTGCCCGCCACCGAGGACATGTAGATCAATCGCCCGAAGCCGCCCTCAACCATGTAGGGCCACGCCTCCCGGGTGCAGTTGAAGGCCCCGGTGAGGTTGACCTTGATGTCGCGGTCCCAGAGCTCATAGCTCTGCTTGGGGATCTGCGCCACGTGGTCCAGGGTCGCGGCATTGTTGATCAGGATGTCGAGCCGGCCGAACTCGGCCCTCACCTTCGCCATCGTCTCCCGGACCTGGTCACGGTTGGTAACGTCCATCTTGATGGCGAGCGAGCGCCGCCCCATCCCGCGGATCTCCTCGGCCGTGGCGTTGGAGTGGACCCACCCGGCGCTGACCGCGGCCTGGGCGAGGAAGCTGCCCGACTCCTCCGCCGTCCTCTCGAGGTCGGGGTCGTCCTCGACCAGGATGTCGGTGACCACGACGTCGGCGCCGGCGCGCGCCAGCGTCAGGGCGTCCTCGCGGCCGAGGCCCCGGGACGCCCCGGTGACAACGGCTACCTTGCCGGAGAGATCGAACGGCATGCGTGTCCCCCTGAATTGAATTGCGAGGTCGGGCGACGGGCGATCAGCCGGCCGCCACCTCGGCGAGCGCCTTGGTCAGCACCCTCTCCCCCCTTTGGTTCTCGGCGCTGAGCTCGAGCCGGACGAGTCCGTCCCCTTCCTCGAGGACGTGGCCGCTGAAGGTGATCGTGTCACCGGGCTGGACCATCCCCGAGAACCGGCAGCGAAGCCGGCGGAGGCGGCGGTGGTCGCCGGCGTAGCCGACCACGAAGTTGGCAAGCTGGGCCATCCCCAGCATCCCGTGGGCGATCACACCGGGCAGGCCGGCGGCCCGCGCGGCGTCGTCGTCGAGGTGGATCGGGTTGCGGTCGCCGGATGCCTCGGCGTAGGCGTTGATCTGCTCCCTCGTCACCTCCCAGGCGTGCGGCTGTAGCTCCTTCAACCGCGGATCACGTTGACCATCCGTGACTCGCAGAGCGCCTCGCCCTGGGAGGTGACGCCGGTGGCATAGGTCAAAAATCGCAGATTCCGGCGCTCGGCGTCTTCCTCGACCGTCCCGCTCGCGACGACCGTCTCCCCCACCTCCGGATGCCGGGTCCAGGTGAACTCCTGCTCGCTGTGGAGCAGGTGGGTGAAGTCGATCGCGGCCTCCGGGTCGGAGAAGAGCTGGACCGCGGTCGAGAAGAGGGCGTAGACGGCGGCGTAGGTCGGCGGAACGCCGGCGTCGGGATCGGCGCCGATCGCGCGCGCGAACGCGCGCACGTGCTCGCGCTCGATCGTCGTTTCGACCCGCGGGTAGGACTTGCCGGCGGCCGTGCTCACCCGGTGCCGCCCCCGATCACGCCATAGACCTCGAGATCGTGCTTCCGGGCCTCCGCCGCCTCCCGCTCATCGAAGAAGAGGAAGTGGCCCTTGCCGTGGAGGTAGTAGCCGCCGCCCTCGTCACGGGTGACCTTGAGATAGGGGAGGTCGACGTCGTAGACCTGGCCTGACTGCGAGACCCTGAGCAGGGTCACCTACCAGGCCGGCCGCAGGCGTTGGACCAGGCGCCGGACGAGGTGGGGACGGATCTGCACCCAGCGCTCGACGACATCGCCTGAACGCCGCCGGGCTGTCTCAGCCGGGGCATAGGCGGCCACGACGAAGCTGTCCGTCAGCTCTCGGATCGGGTGAGCCGCTTCCGGGTAGGCGGCGGCGAGGCGGCGGCCGAGCTCGGACGGCGTCTCGCCCGGCGGTCCCTCCTCCCCGGCCAGACGGCTCAGGCGGCCGAGGCGGTTCCACGCCTGGCCCGCGGTGTGAGGCCGCAGGTAGCGGGAGACCAGGAAGAGGCCGAGGGTGGCCAGCAGGAGGAGTCCAAAGGGGAAGAGAAGCCAGTAGGGCCGCTGGGTCTGGCCGCCGACGCGGCCGTTTCGGCCCGACACGTCAGCACCGGGGTCTTTGATCCCCCTCGGAGTCTTGGCGGTTCCGCCGGCGATGTCGGTCTGGTTGTCGCCGGTCGCGCACTGGTCGCGATTGCAGGTGGAGGGCGCCAGGGCCCGGGAGATCGGGAAGTAGGTGCCGTCGGGGGTCGGCTCGAAGGGGATCCAGCCGTAACTGGGAAAGTAGGCCTCGACCCAGGTATGGGCGTCCGATTCCCTGACCACGTACTGCTTGGCCTTGTTGTCGTAGCTGCCGGCACCGAAGCCGCTGACCAGCCGGGTGGGGATGCCTTGGGTGCGGAGCATGTCGCCCATCGCGGTGGCGAAGTACTCGCAGTACCCCTGTTTGGAGTCGAAGAGGAAGGACGCGATCGGCTCGGTGGCGCCGTCCTTGGGCGGCGGTGGGGTGAGGGTGTAGGTGTAGTTGGAACGCAGGTACGACTCGATCGCCACCGCCCGGTCGTAGTTGTTGGTCGCCTGGGCGGTGACCCGCTGGGCGAGCTGCCGGATCATGACCGCGGTCGGAGAGGCGCTGGCCGAGTTGTCGATGATCGTGAGGCTGGTCTTCGGCGCACCGGGCGCGCCGGTGCTGCTGGAGGCGAAGATGGGAGTCCCCGTCAGACCCGGGTAGGTCGTGTAGGGCTCGATCCAGGCGGGATAGTCGGTGCCGGCGTTGCGAAGTTCGTCCTGGGTCGGGTTGGCGTAGCGGACGCTCACCTTGTAGAAGCCGGCCGAGGTGGCGGGGTGCGCGCTGGCGACCTTGTCGACGGTGGCAAAGGATGGGTTGGGCGCGGCCTTGTAGCTCTCGGCCGCGATCGTGTCCCGGTCCGAATGGTCGAGCTGGCCCGGGTAGAAGAGCACGTCGGCGGCGGTCGCCGGCGGTCGCAGCATGTGGACCTGGACGGTCGCGATGCTCTGCTCATGGAGCGCGGCGTCGGTGTACGGCAGGTTCGAGTTCTTGGCGACAAAGAACTGGAACCCGAACGGATTGTTCAGGTAGGACCACTGGTTGGGGCGCGCGCCGTTCTGGAGGTTGACGCCGCGGAAATAGCGCGAGCCAAGGTACTGGCCGCTGTAGGTGTAAGAGAAGACGACGCGGTCGCTCCGCTTCAGAGGCCCGTTGAGACCGGCGTCGAGCGAGAAGCCGGTGGAGAAGCTGGCACGCCCACCCCGGCCGACCTCGCCCGGGTGGTTCAGGTTCTGCTGGAATTCGGCCCAGTTTCGGAAGACCCCGTTCTCGACGTTGACGGTCTGGTCGTCGTGGGTCAGCGGGGGGACGAAGATCGCCAGCAGCATCACCCCGGCGGTGGCGGCGACGCCGGTCTCCCAGAAGTCCCAGCGCGAGTCCGAACTGAGGCGCAGCCCGTTCCGGACCGCGCCCAGGAGGGATGCCCGATAGGTGGTCCAGAGCAGTAGGGCGATGGTCAGGAGGAGGAAGTAGAGCGTATTCGCGTTCTGCTCGTCCTTCGAGTTGAGGACGTTGGTCACGAAGACCACGGCGCCCGGGAAGAGGCCCAGGAGAGGTTGGCGCCAACGAAGCGAGCACCAGGCCAGCCAGGCGCCGACGACCCAGAAGATGAGGCAGCCGAGGAAGAGGAGGAGCGCTGTGTCGACGTTGCTGTCGGTTCCCGAGATGTCGGCCAGCCAGATCGCCGGTGGCGGAATGCCGAACGCGCTGGCGGGGTGGGCCGCCCTCAGCGCGGGGGCGTTGAGGTACCAGGAGAGAAGGGCGCCGGCGGCGGCCCCGAGGGGAAGTGCCACGAACGCCGGTACGAAGCGCGCGAAGGCGAGCACCGCCAGCAGCAGGACAGCGGCGAGGGAGAGCGGGACGAAGATCTCCGAGCCCTTGACCCAGGCCATGAGCACGGTCGACTGGGCGATGACCGCGGTCA